>NATN01000233.1 GCA_002085355.1 Candidatus Zhuqueibacterota bacterium 4484_87
GAAGATGCGGGAGCAGTACGTCAGTGGCAGTATTGAGGCGATTGACGTTGTGCAGGAAATTTCAGCCATGACAAAAAATAGTACCGCTTCTTTTCTCATTGTCTCCGGCGCATCCGGCAGCGGAAAGACACGCGCCATCTTTGAATTCGCCAAGACGCAAAAGAAAAATTCCTGCTACTTCGCCAATTGGAAGGAGGACACTGCGGATTCGGTTGACATTGCCGAATCATTTCAACAACTGCCGTCAGCAAAAAAAATCATCATTCTCGACGACACGCATTTAAATCCGCGTCAGGCAGTACAATTTTGCCTTCGCATTAGTAACAGTCGGGTGAAATTTATTCTGCTGACCAGATATTTGAAAGACCTTGTCGATGTTATGAGAGAATTCCGTGTGGAGAATTACCACATTTTCGAATTGAAAGCAATGGAAAATATTGCAGAGCTTCTGTCAATAAAAAGCGCGGACTACCTCAACGTCGAAATCAAGCAGCGATTGCTCCAAATTGCCAATAAAAACCCGCAGATTCTCGCTCTGGCACATGAGTTCATTCAGTTTAAGCTACGCGAAAACAATTCCTTTGATGTGCCGGCATTCTTGTCCCGTCTGCTGGATTCTGCGGATTTGATGCAGGCTATTTATCAGGACATTTACGAGCAATTTGGCTCACCGGGCATTGAATTCATTGCGCGCGCAGTGATGCTCCAGGGTATTCACCGCAGCCATCCGTTTTGCAAAAAAACATTTCGTTCCTACGTGAAATTAAGGAATTTGCGCTATTTTTATGTCGTCAATGATATTATTCATTTCAGGCCGGCGCTGTTGGGCGAGTTCATTGCGCAAAACTATTATTTCCCACCCGGAGAAATTAATCCTGCTTTTCACGAGCTTGTTGCCTCGTCCGACCCAAATGAATTAATGACGATTCTCTCGTTGCTATTGCTGTTCTATAAAAAATTTCGCTCCAACACTTTCAAGACTGCCGCCGCTTTGATCTTGGCAAGTGCCGGTATCAAATCGCTCAACGATACAGAAACTGCGCGCTTGTGCATTCGTTTCCACGACGGGTTTCAGGACGCTCCTCTAATAAAAAATACAGTGCCCAATTTACTTACTCTGAAATTACATGCCTCCGAACCTGAGCTGTTCAATCAACTGGCTATTTTCTACGCTGAAATAGGTGCTTATGAAAGCGCTGCACGAAATTGGGAAAATTTATTGGAACTGGCGCGCGAAAAGAATTTACCCGGGTGGATTACAGTTGCTTACAGCAATTTGGGGCTGGTTTATCAAAAGCTCGCCGATTGGGATAATGCGCTGGAATGCTATCGTCTGGCACATGAACGATTTCAGGCATCAGGTGCCACAGCAGGTTCCATTCAAAATCTGATCAACATGGCGCAAATTTTTCAGAAAAAAAATGAGCCGGAAAAAACAATCGAATATTTCAAGAAAGCGGTTCACGAATCAGAACGCACCAAAAACCACCAGCGCACAGCAAATCTCTATCTCACTTTAGCCAATTATTACAAAAAGCAAAATCAAGTCAACGAAGCAATCATTAATCTGCAATCCGCACGATCATTTTTTAACAAAGCAAATGACCCCCAAGGGTCCGCCCGCGTTTGCGGCCATTTGGGTATGATTTTCAAAGCTAAAAACGATCTGAACTCAGCGCGGGAATATTTTAAAAAAGCTATCGATGAAGCGCAAAAGATAAAAAATGTGGAAACAGTAGCGCGCAGTTACAACAATTTGGCATTAGTCTATCAGCAGCAAGGAAAAACAGAATTAGCCATTGATGCTTACCAGCAGGCAGCAGCGCAATTCCGTAAACTTGATGATTTAGAAAATTTATTTTTGACGCTGATCAATCTGGCACAAATTTATGAAACAGAAAATGACCTGACGCAAGCGCTGGCTTTTTACAATCGGGCGCTGGAAATTCAGGAACAAATTGGAAACCAGAAAAAATTGGCGGAAAGCTATTTTAACATTGCTGAAATTTACGTAAAACAAGAGGACTGGCAACAAGCAGTTTTGGCTTATGAAAAAGGCCTGGAATTTAAAGAGCCGAAAAATGGCCACCTCGCCGCAAACATATTCGCCAATATGGCGTTTGCATACCAGCAAATCAATCTGCATGACAAGGCAATTTCCTTCTACCAAAGAGCGCTGGCAAAAATGGGGGATTCGGATGACACTGATCTGATCGCCAAAACCAAAAGCCAAATGGCAATGTCATATTTTGAAAATCAAGATCTGAATGCCGCCATTTCCAACTTGATGGAGGTGCTTTTTTTCTACCTGCACAGCAAAAACGAGGAAAATATTCGCGAGATCATTATTGCGTTTGATAAAATTCAAAATTCACTCGAACCTTCAAAATTCAGCAAATTCGCCGATAGTGCAATGGATCGGGTTATTGAATCGGGAATAGTCTGGAATAATCAGATAGTTTTGCCTCCTAAAGAGACAAAAGAGATCGTTGAGCAATTCAAAAAAAGGCGGCGTGGGAAAAACCAGCGCTAAAAAATATTCTACCGCAAGGGCACAAATGCGAAATAACATCTACCTTTTCCTGCATTTGTACCCTCACCTTTTCAGTCAAACTGATCCTGGTGGCTGGTTTTTATTTTCTCACCGGAAACAATCTCACCAAAACCACTCCATGAACCGGCACTGAGGCAGAAAATTTTCCGTCAAAAACACCGACATCTTTCTGACGCCACAAATCCCGAACTCTCCACTCACCCGAAATTTTTAATTCATTCCAACTCACAGCAACCTTTTTTTCGCCGCGAAAATCCCGATTAAAAAGCCCAACTGCCAAAGAGCCGTCTTCCATTTTTTTGGCATAAATCGGATAATTCTCATCTGAATTTACCTGTCTCGCCTGATCTCCCAACGGGTCCTGATTGACTTCGATAACTTCGTCATTTGTGAGCAGATTTAGTGTGAAATCATCCAAATCTGCCAAATCGCAGCCCAGCAGCAATGGAGCGCTGAGCAGACACCAGAGGCTGATGTGAGTGTACTGTTCATCAGGACTCAGCCGCGTGGGATGCAAATTTTCACTCCAACCGACTTTACCGACAACGAGCATGTCCGGATCATTCCAATGGCCCGGGCCTGCGTACGGAGTCCAGCGATGCTGGTGAAAACCGATTCCCGCCATACTGCCCCAACTATCTGTGATGTCGCCTGTTGTGCGCCAGGCATTTGATAGCTGAGCATAAAACGGCGCATTTTCAAAAACAGCGCTGTTAGAAAGAGAATAAACGATATCTCTGCCGCAACTCCGCAAGAGAGCAGACATAATTCCCACATTTTGCACGTCGAGGGGATTCCAGTCATATTTCAAATAGTCAAATCCCCATTCCGTCCATTGCTGCACATCGCCCCAGACAAAAGAATATTTTCCGAACGTGTAATCTTTGCCGATATTTTTTCTTTCTTTATGCCGCATGTTTTCATTGTATTCACCTGCTTTTATCCAATCGTATGTGCCATCCGCGTTGTCGCACGAGCCGCCGATGTGTCCGGCATAAGTCCCGCGCCAGGGTGTGGAGTAAATTCCCACTTTCAATCCCATGGCGTGAATTTCATCTATCATTTTTTTGATGTCGGGAAATTTACGATTGCCCATGATGGCGTTATATTTTCCGCCGCGAACGCCCTGCCAACCGTCGTCGATGTTAATGTATGTCCAGCCGTGATTTATCAAACCTTTTTCCACCATGGCTTTGGCGGAAGACAGTACTTTTTCTTGACTGACAGTAGGGCCCCAGCAATTCCAGGAATTCCAGCCCATCGGCGGAGTCATCGCGATTTTATCGCCAACAATAATACGAAAATTGCTGCTGACTTCGCCGAATTTATTTTTCGCTTTCAGGATCACGCGGTAGGTTTTGTGCTCTTTGCTCTGAATCGTACCGCTGATACGGCCGGTTTTGGTATCAATTTTCAATCCTGCGGGCAAATTTTCCGCGGTAAAAGTCATCGGTCTTTTGCCAGTAGCAGCAACAGTGAACAAAAAGGGCGCCCCCGGACGAACGCCGAAAATTCTTGCACCATTGATCTTTGGCTCTTTCTTCGCTTTCGGAGTCAAAATGTAAGGTTCCATGGACACAATTCTCCTAACTTTCGGTTCGCCTCTTTTCATCACGATTTTGGCATCAAGCCAGTCTGCGTGATCGTAATTAATGTTATCATCCGCCTGAGTGACCTGTAAATAAAGATTCTTGACGCCGGACAAATCAACTTCCACTTTCTTCGCCGGATCGCCGCCGCGCATGATGCCGCTGCGAAACAATTTAACGTCATCGCTCAAGACAATGAATTCCACAGTTCCCCGCTCTTTCACTTCATCATCCACTCCGACCAGAGCAGAAAATTTCTCTCCGTTTCCGTTCAATTCAAGCCAATAGAGCGAATTGGCATGAGTTCCCACTCCGCGAGCAAAAACTTTTCCGCCTACCGAGAGTGGATTTTTATCCAAAGATTTGTTTTTCTGCGGATAGCCCCACCCCTGTTCCATTGTTGACAAATCCAGTTGATCCAGAAAATAGACTTTGTTTTGAGCAAAAATCACAGAAAGGAAGACGGTAAAAAATAAAATTGTAGCAACGCCGACCAAATTTCTTGTTCTTGTCATGTCAGTCTCCGTTTTACTTTAAATAGAAAATCAGAAAAAATGATTATCCAGTTGGCAAAGAAAAATTGTCAAAATTTAACAGGGCAACAACGAAAGGGAATGCAAATACAGTTTACGTGCTAAAAAGCGTATTATCTTTTCGCCAACTTCTCAACAAGATCAGCGACCAAACCGTATTTTCGCTCCACTTCATCAAGAGCTTCTCCCTGACGAAAGGCTTCTTTGCTCAGCTCCTGCCAATTTTCATCGCGCAGCCGCCAGCTATCATTGTCAATCACATCAGCGACAAGGATTTCGCCCTTCCCTGTTCTGCCGAACTCAATTTTCATATCAATGAGGCGGCAGCGATGAACATTCCACCATGCCTGCTCCAATGCCTGAAAAGTATCTATCAGTGCATTTTCCATGAACGGATCTTCCTCACCTTTTTTCGCATCCAGCCCATCGACGACAATTTTTCCCTCGCGATTGGTGAGTTTGCCCTTTGTCGTTTTGAGAAAAAACTCAACCTTCAAATCATCAAATCGGAAAGGCGCCTCATTTTCAGTCCGCGTAAATTCGGGATGTCTTTTGAGAAAACTGCCCACGGCATAGCGCCGGGCAACGACTTCCAGCGGAATCATTTCGCATGCCGGAGCCAGAAACTCCGTATCACTGACTTGTTTCAGGTATGCCACAGGAATTCCTGCTTCCTGCAGCAATTCAAAAACGCGGCAGGTCGTAGTAGTCGCATAGCGCGCTTTTTGTTCAAACTGTCTGGTAAATTCCGGATTATCAAAGGCTGTAATATCTTTTTTATTTTCAATAATAATCAAAGCCGGATTTTCTGCAACGCTCCATATTTTTTTCGTCTTGCCCTCAATGAGCAATTTGCCTCGGGATAGTTCACTCATGAATCTCTCCTCTTACTACAAATCGTACAAATGATCGTCGCGTCTGATTTTATTTTTCTGATTAGCAAATTTCTTATGACTGTGTAACAAAAACAAATCATCCACATCAAGGTCGTCTCCGAACTCTTCCTCCAATTTATCCGGATCCTCCCCTTGCTCCATGCGCTGAATCGCCTCTTCCAGCTTGGGCCCCATTTTTAACCCGGCTTCTTTCGCCAATTTTCTCATAAAATTTGCTGCCTGCCGGGGATCATCTTCGTCGATCTTGTCCGCCTCTCGGGCGAGCATCTCCATCGCCCGTTCCATTTTTGCTTCGTCAAAAGGCAGATCAAAATCATCATCAGTTCCATTTTTCTCTCCGGAAATTGTAGCGAAAACAGAAGCAACTCGCTCCAATCGAGGATTTCCGCATTTAGGGCAGGCCGGAATTTTTTCCGTATTAATCGTCCGCGAAAAAAATTGGTAAATAACATTGCAGTCCTTGCAGTAAAATTCATAAACCGGCATTTTGCACCTCTCTGCTTCGATTGCTTTTTTTATTAAATACTGGGAAATGCACTTTTTAAATTTATCAGAAATATAGCATTTCTTTGGAAAATGTCAAGTAATATGTAAAAATTTTTCCCGCAAAATTTTGCAAGCACCTAAATCTCATTTCAGAGCAACCTTCTAAAAAATAGAAAAAAATCGTGAGAATGTTGCCTTTTACCAGACGCAAATTAAAATTCAAACTGATTTTAATAAAAACCTTGATTTTTAATCATTTCTTTTTAATTTATAGGAGCTTTAAATTAGGAATTTAAAAAAACAGCCGAAAAAATGAGCTTTAATGCGAGGGACAAAAATGAAAATTGAAGAAAAATTAAAATCAATGGGGTTTTCTTTGCCGCCTACGCCCAAACCTGTAGCGGCGTATATCCCGGCAATTTTATCGGGCGACCTTGTCTATACCTCCGGACAGATCCCTGTTTCAGAAGGGAGATTGCAAATTACGGGCAAGGTCGGTACTGATGTGACCAAAGAGCAAGCATACGAAGCTGCAAAACTCTGCGCGTTGAATGCTCTCGCTGCAGTTAAAGGCGTAATCGGAGACCTGGAAAACATTGAGCAAGTGATCAAAGTGGTCGGATTTGTCGCCAGTGCAGAAGGATTCACCGAGCAGCCCGCAGTTATCAACGGCGCATCAGAATTTCTGGGAGAACTTTTGGGTGAAAAAGGCGTACATGCCCGCAGCGCGGTCGGCGTGGCGGAATTGCCACTCAATGTTCCGGTAGAATTGGAGATGATTGTCAAAATTAAAACTTCGACCGACTAATTTTTTTCGGGTCGTTAATCAGGAGAAGGGCGTAAAATGAAAAAGCACAATACGGAAATGGATAGACGACAATTCTTGGCTTCAATCGGACTTGCCGCTGCCGG
>NATN01000026.1 GCA_002085355.1 Candidatus Zhuqueibacterota bacterium 4484_87
CTGCAACGCGATCAACTTTTCGTAAAGCGGCGCCGCATCACCAGGACGATTGTTCCACATGTACTGTTGCGCCAACTTTTTGAGAATTTCCGTATCATTAGGATTTTGTTTCAAAATCTCCTCGTATTGCTCAATCGCTTTTTGCGGTTGATTGTTCCATACAAATTGTTGCGCTAATTTTTTTCGATATTGCACGCTATCCGGCTCCTGCGCCACGATTTTTTCCAACATGCGGATACCATCCGCCACTTTGTTTTGCCAAAAATATTGATCAGCAAGCATTTTCATCGTCGCCGTATCAGTTGAGTCAAGCGAGACAATTTTTTCATATTGGGCGATTGCCTTTTCCGGCTGATTGTTCCATGAATAAAGCTGCGCTAATTTCTTGTGTATTTCCAGATCGTCGGGTTGGAACACCAAAATTTTTTCATAAAGATCAATTGCTTCCGTTTGTTTATCATTCCACAAATAAAATTGAGCGAGCGTCTTTTGCGCATCAATATCCATGGGATTCAAACGGACAATTTCCTCATAAGCAGAAATCGTTTTATCAGGCATGTCATTCCACGAATAAAGTTGCGCCAGTCGCTGCCAGGAACGCAGATGTTCAGAATTGACTTTCACAATTGATTCGTAAATAGCGATTGCTTCTTTCTGTTTACCCACAGCGATGAGAGACTCAGCTTGCGCGATTTTTCTCTCAAGGTCTCTGTTTTTTGTCTGGAAAAAATTCTCCTGATTACAAACCAGCAAATATTCCTGGGGCCATCCCATCGAAGAAAACACAAAAATAATCCCCGCGACCAAATTCAAAAGAGATATTTTTTTATGAGAAAACTTCATTGATACCCCCTTACTCCTGAATCGGATTTTTGAATTGAAGCATCATCACATGATTCGTGGCCTTTATGATCAAATGGACGCCAAATGTCGTTTGATGCTGATGCACAACTTTGCAGCCAAGAATCCCCTCAAGTTCGTTTTTTTCACCTAAAAAAACTGCAAAATAGGACGGGACGACATTCGTCTCTAAATTCAGGATATTCTTCTGACATGTGGCACCTACTTCCGTACAGTCAAACATTTTCAAAACAGGCAGTGCATCGCACCGCTTCAGATACCTCAAATAGGGATAATTTTTCCGGGCAAATTCCAGCCAATTCTTCAACTGATAATACAGACCGTCTTTGCGCGGTTCGCCGTACCACGACAGGGAAGCGATGTGCTCTTTCTCCAGTTCTTCCTCGCTGTAGCGTTCGCCGTTGGGATAAACATCATCAGGGTGGATAAAATGCGCCCAGATGCCGTTACAATTGAGCAGTGAAATCATCGATCTTCTGAAAAAATCAGTAAAAATATAACCGGAAGTATTTCTGGGAATGACGTACAAATTTTTATTCCACGGCTCGGGACCAAATTCACGAAATTGTCCTTTTTCAAACTTTCCCAGATACAGCGCGCCGATTTGCTGAATGCTGGGAAAAACCTGGTGCAACATGGCGACCCCAGTGGAGTCGTAAATATTCAGTGGCGGGACATAGCTTTTAGGCATTTGTCCAAAATTTTCTATCTCCCAGCGTTTTCTTCCCGTTTCCAGTGACAGCTTCATATCTTTGGCACTATGCCAAAATCTCATAGATAATGACTGATGATTGTAACCATGTAAAGCTAATTCTGTGACTGATGTTAAATTTCGAGCGGCATAAAGTGAAGCGGGCACAGTCTTGCCCGCGAGGGTAATTTTACCGTTGAGCCACTCGTGAAAATCAAAAGGTGGTTTTGTCTTACCATTATAATTAAAAATAAGTGCTGATGTATATTTTACGCCAAATTCCTGCGCCAATTTGAGCAGGTCAGGATACCATTTTAAAGTGTAAAATTCGGCAATGGTCATATCAAACTCTGACTTAATGGGCTCAATTTTCACATTGTAACAAGCATTGGGATAATCATCAAGATCGAAAATCGCTACATTTGCCAGGGCTGCGACTGTGAATGGCTGTACCGCAGCAATGGAACGCACAATATAGCCGCGATTTATTTTTCGAGCCAGCGATCCTGTATTCCAAAAAATCACTTTTCCTTTGCCAAAGTCGTGAAACCAGGCGACCGGACATCTCTCTGTCTTGGCGATTAATCTCGCATGGGGTTCCATGCGATAAGTAAGGCTGGAAATATCCTCTTTACTCATCTTCAGTTTTTCACCGCCTGGCAAAAAGGCATCGACAAAAAGCACGTTTTGTTCATCATCAATAAAACGCGGTTCCGTACGATTCATCACACCGAACAGATCCGGCAGATACTCATTCCATGTTCTGTAAAGGACCGCTAATCCTCCGCCTCCGGAAACAAAATCTTTTAATCTCTGACTGTCGTATTCATCAAGCTTCCACAAATTCTCTGTCACAGTCGCCACAGATTGATACAAATACAATTCGGACAATCCTGATGATTGAGAAATGTCAACTTCCACAAACGGAATTTTTGCATATTTCAACGCGCGTACTGTTTGATCTCGGCACATCATTCCGTATTTATCTGAATCATCTGAAATCAGCAGTACCGGTTTCGAGCGAATCCCCAGCGGCTCAGTTTGGAAAGAAAATTTTATTTTCTCATCTTTTCCGTTGCGCACACAGCTTACGTCAAACAATAGCAGAGCAATAAGAGCCATTATTTTCAATAAATTTCGTATCATGCGAAACTTCTCTCTGCATCTGACAATGACTCAAAAAGCTGAAAATGCTTGTCCAATCGCGTCAATTTGATGACCTTCAGTACTTCCGGTCTGGCGCCGACAAAACGAATGCTTCCGTTTTTCGCCTTCGCCATTTTAAAGGCAACAACAAAAATTCCCAGACCAGAGCTGTCAATGAACGGTACTTCCGCAAGATCCACTACAATGTTTTCCTGCCCGCTATTAATCAATTCTTGCAGCAAATTTCGCAATTGAGGCGCTACAGAAACGTCGATTTCTCCCTTTAACTGAACCAGTGTGAATTTTTCATGCTTTTCCACTTTGTGTTCCATCGCTTTCACCTCTATTTTTTCATCTGAAATTAATTTTTCAACCCTGTTGATCCATTCTTTGAAAATAAAACATTTGTCGCAGCTTTCATCGCCGTGGTTGGCGCAATTCACATCAGGTGTGAGCCAACAAAAATTTTCTGTCTGGAAAGCAGGACATTGATCACACACATCTCTGGGATGCCCCTTAAATTCCCAGCAAGGCATCATGGGCTTGCGAACATCAGACGCTTGTTTTTCATCGAGCCAGTTGAGTAACGCTTCAACAACCTGGGGATCAAACTGTTTCCCTTTTCTCAACGCCAACTCTTCCCGCAATTTATCAGGAGGCAACGCTTCACTGAAATGGGTACTACTGGTCGCCTCAACGAAATATTCAGCAATCGCCAAAATCCTCCCGGACAGCGGAATTTGTTCACTTTTCAAACCATTAGGAAATCCCCAGCCATCGTACCATTCATGATGTGTACGGACAGCTTCGGTCAATTCCGATGAGATAGGCAAAACCTCGATCATGCTGGCGCTAATTTCAGGGTGATTAAAATCAGCCTGAAAGTCTTCGCCGATGTCAACAATGCCGCACATCCCAACATCATGGATCAATCCGGCTTTTTCGATATGAGCGATTATTTCCTCTTTTACTTTCATTTTTTTTGCAATCTGCACAGCCACGTCTGCCACGCGTCGCGAATGCCCGGTAGTTTCCGGGGAGCGATGGTCGTAAGCTTCGCTCATCGCAATTAACGTGGTGAAATAGCGATCTGTGAAATCATCGAACAAACGCGAATTATTCAACACAAGTTTAATTTGCTCGGAGAAATTTGTCAAAATGGATAAACTGAAATCAGAAAACATTTCATTGCTGCTAAAATTGATGAGGGCAAATGTGCCCAGCAATTTATCCTGCTCCACGAGCGGAACCGCCAAAATCGACTTGACCCCAAACTCGTTGACAAAGTCAAAATCCCGTAAAATCATCACGTTGCTGTCGTCCGGCGTCCACTCAAAAAGTCCGTCTTCAGCACTGAGATTAATTTTTTCCAAAAACTGTTCCGGCAAATTTTTATGGGCGCGAATCTCTAAAGCATTTTTTCCCTGCTGCGTGATCGCCACAAATCCGGCTTCCGCGCCAATTGCTGTCAGCGCCAAATCCAGCAACAAATCAACAAATCTATTCAATTCTAAAGCAGACCCTAACATTCGCCGGCTCACTTCCGTTTTTGAACGCAGATTATTCATTTCTTCTTTGAGCCGCTCGATTTCCCGGAATCGGTTGGCACCGTTAGCCGCTGCAACGGAAAATACGCGCAAGAAATGGGCGAACTTTGCCACTTTATCAGGTTTAACAATTGGACCTGTCAGGATGCAGCCGATGTACTTGCCTCCCTTCAAAACAAGAGGGATTGTGAGTAAATTTGTCCCCAACATCTCGACAATGCTGGATTGCTGAAATTCTTCTCTGTTTATGATCACAATCTCCGGCTCGCGCAATTCGGCTTCAGTACGGTCGTCAAGTTGATGTTCTTCTGCCCACTCTTTTAATTCCGAGAAATCCGCTGTTGCCAGTACTAATTTCTTTGAATCTTCATTGCTGAAATAGAGATAAGCACAGGGAGTTTCAATAACCCCTTTCAAAAATTCGAATATTTTTTGGTACCCTTGCTGGTCGTTTTCCTGAGAGAAAACATTCAAAGCAAAATGACGCCAGACAGCGATTTCCGTCTCGACTTCCCTGCTCTTCAAAAAAGAAAACAGTCGCTTTTTTGTTTTCCCATTACTTGAAATATCAATTATTTTCTTTTCAGTAATCATTGGTAACCTGCATTATTTTTCATGAGTTGAATAGAACGGATGAAATAAATACTTACCATCATTCCCTGTCATTTATCTCAATTCACGCCTGCATCGCAGCCTTTTCCGCACTAAAAATCTGGCGAACGCGTTCGACTACTTTCGGCGGATCAAATGGCTTCATCAAATAATCATCCGCACCTGCCTGTAAACCTTTTTCTATATCCGTATCCTGTCCCCTGCCCGTTAAAATAATGACAAATGCATCTTTCAATGAATCATCAGCTCGAATCTGGCGGCACACTTCAAATCCATCCATCACCGGCATCATTAAATCGGTAAAAATTAAATCAGGCTTACTGGCGCGCGCCTTGTCCAAACCTTCCGCACCATTATTGGCAATTTCAACCTCATACCCTTCCTTTTCCAGAACGAAACTCAAAATCCGCTGCATAGTCAAAGAGTCTTCAATTATCAAGATTTTTCTTTTTTCATTTTCCATTGATGTACTCCCTTGGTGTTTATTTGCCTTTTACCACCACAACTGTAATGTCATCGCGCTGCAAGTCTGAATTGGAAAATTCGCGCACAGCTTCCAATAACTTCGCTAAAATATCACTTGCCGGTCTATTTACGTTTTCCTTTAGAACCATTTTTAATCTATCCTCACCGAATTGCTCTCCATTTTCATTCCTTGCTTCAGTGACACCGTCAGTAAACATAATCAGAGCATCATTTCTATCCAATTGGACAATTTTCTGCACATAACTTTCATCGCCAAACATTCCCACTGGCAATCCCCCTTCAGTGAGCGTTTCAAATTGCTTTTTGCTATTACGCCACAAAAGCGGCGCCAGATGTCCTGCGTTTGTATATGTCAACCTGTTCTCTTCAGCATCGAAACGGGCAATGAATAGTGTCGCGTACATACCTGTCTCTTCTGTATCCTGGGCAAAGAGCATATTTGCATTTTCGATAATTTCGTTCACATTACTGCGCAGTCTGGATTCCGAACGCAAAATGCTTCTCAAAGATGCCATTGTCAACGCAGCGCCTATTCCATGTCCAGATACGTCAGCAATGATGAACTCCCATTTTGATTCTGACACTTGGTTCACTGAAAAATAGTCCCCGCCAACATCGGCAGCCGGCTCACAAATGCCTTCCGCTTCAAAAAAATCAGTTCGGGGCAGAGACTGTGGCAACAAACTCTGTTGAATTTTTCGCGCAAGTTTGATTTCATGCCGTAGTGCCTCTGCGATGCGCATCTGTTCCACAAGTCGATTACTATTAATGGTAATTCCTGCGTAGCCGGCTATTGCTTCCGCTAATTTAACATCTCCCGACGAAAAAGTATCATCACCTAATTTGCCGATCAATACCAGACTTCCCATTATTTTTTCATGGGCAAGAATGGGAATTGCAAGCAAAGACCACAATCCTTTATTTTCCAAATTATCAAAATATGATTTCGGGAAATATCCGACTTCATCAAGTAAAATTTCCTTTTTCTCTTTGATCGCCCTTTCCGCGAATGCAATGAGCGATTCAGGATATTGCAATTTCTGCACATCTTCGCGATCTGCATGAAAAGTTAATTTCAACTCATTAGACTCACTATTTTGCAGAAAAATTGCCCCGCTGCTCGCATCAATGACGCGCATGGCTTTCTTCAGTGTCAACTCACAAATCTTATTTTCATCAAAAAGCAAACTCAACTCTGAAATCAAATCGTACAGCAAATTGAGCTCTTCATATTTTTCCAGAATTTCCTGTGCCAGTCCCTGGGCTTCTTGCTCTTGATTAATCAAAAATTCAATATTTTCTCTGATTAGCTCACTCATTTTTTTTAAGCGCACTCTATCAAGCTCTGGCGCCAATGGCGCACTCACCAATTGTAAATCGCAATCCTGGCAGGATACTTTTTCAAATACAAGGGTACCATTTTCAGATAGCCATTTTTCATCGAAACTCTCGCTAGCGACACGCACCTCGCCGCTTTCATCTACGATTGCCACAGCCACACCAATGGCATGTTCGACCTTTTTCAAATAACTTTCCGCGCGTATTTTCAACACTGATGAAAAAATCATCGGCAAATCATCCTCGTTTTAATTTTTCGGCAATCGTTTTCTTCTTTTTGGGAATATCTATTCGATAAATACGAACCTGTTCATCTTCATAAAAAACATGAATATTCTTATTATTTCTGGCAAATTGAAAACACCACTCATGCAATCTGGTGTTCAAATTTGGGATTCTTGGCAAAAGTGCGCTGTCCACCTGATTCTGAAGTTTATTTTTCTCCGTAAAAATAAACAAATGGCTCGCCGGAATAACTTTGCTCGATTTTTGATTAAAACTTTTCGGATTATAATATTTCAAAAAATAGAGATAATCCATAAATCTGCCATAATTTTGCACTTCAATTTTAGCCCCGAAATGCGATACGACAATCCATTCAAAGGGATCATATTCTTTCTCGATTTTATAGAGAGCGCGAACATAACCATCCGGTTCTGTTTGATGGGTAAAACGTGCGGTTGTTGGCGCTTTTAGAAACAGGAAAATTTCAAAGAATACCAACACCACGACAAGGCCCCACACAGTGACGCGTAACGGAATAACATTTTCATCCACGATGCCGTTTTCGATGAACTGAAAAAGCACCCCATAAACGACAAGTCCCAATGCGACGCAATCAAATAGCGACAAAATAAATCCAATCTGAGCCTGATTAAAATCTATGACAAAACCTTGATAATAGCTGTACCATAGAATCGCCAGGACAGCAGTCATCATTCCCCAAACGAAAAATTGGCCTCGGTATCTGTTTTTTTTCAGCAATATAAATAAAATGATATTCCCGATTCCCAGTCCGGCACTTACAAAGAAAAAGATATTCACGTCGATGAGAAAATCATTGCGCGCAAAGCGTGTGAATAACTCATCTGTCACAACGCTTTTGGCTGTCGCCATTAAAATAGAATCTGATGACAGAATTTGATACAACAGGTATAGTCCGCCAAGCGAGGCAACGAGAAGTATCCCCGCTAAAATTCTTCTGCCTATATTTTTCACTTCACATAAAAAGGCAATATGAAAAAGAAGCACCGGCACAAAAAACGCAAAAATTACGGCACTAAAATAACTTATGAAAATACTCGTCACAATTCCCAGCAAAGCAACTATACCAAGCGAGTATGACGGTTTACTGAAAAATTCAATTATAAAAAACAATCCCAACAGCAAAAACACAGAAGCAATCACAATTGTATTTGCTTCAACTTGTTGTTCCAGACTCACAGGTAACAACCGCGGAAAAACTCCAAACACAGCCGCTGCCAACAATGCACTGGGCTTGTTTCCTGTAATCAGTGATACAATGTAGTAAATAACAATTATCAACATAAGCGCTGATATAGCGCCAAAGATGTGGATGATCGTCTGCGGATTCACTCGGGATAGTTGAAACACAGCGTCAATAATGGCGTGCATTCCTTTTGGGATGATCATTTGGTCATAAAACAGACTTTTCTCTCCCAATGACTTCACATATTCCAACGTTTTGTAGCTTTCAATGGAAAAAGGCGATGCCACACGAAAGACTGGCAATAACCTCATCATGCCAGCAACGATGACCACAATTGCCAACATGAATTTCCACACATAAGTGTATGGCTGTTGTTTGCTCTTGTTGCGGCGACTTTTTCTCAAAAAGCCATTATGTAGCCAATCGGCGATATTCTTTTCGAGAATCCTCAGTCCGCGAAAATTGAGTCGGGTAAAAAAATCGTTCCAATTGCCGTAATCGCCGGTTACGAAAAAAATGGCCGCAAACAGAGCGATACCGAAAAATAATGAAAGAAAATCATAAATACGAACCAGCGAAAACAGATGGATAATTATCACAATAAAACTGCTCATAATGATAAATCCGGGAATAGCGTTATTCCTCAGCGGCGGGATTTTCTTCCTACCCAGCAACAATTTTGGCAAGACAAGAAAAAGAATTGTCCACAAAACCGTTACGCGAATTATGCCCGCGACAATATTTTCCAAATAAGCATCCATCATCAATAAGCCGAATAGTAAAAGTAATCTAATTTTTTAAAATATTCTCTCGAATATTTAGACGAGAGCATTGCAAAAACAACCGAACCTGCGAGTAATCCCAAAACGCCAAATTCATAACCAAACCAGCGACTCAAGAAAATTCCAGTGAAAACATTTACCAATAACCCGACGGTAATTGCCTTGACTGCAAAGCTCAAACGCGACAACGTAAGAAAAAATAAACCGTTAAAAAGTCCAATCGCCATGAAAAGATAGGAAACAGACGCCACGTAAAATGTGAAATAAGTGATTCTGTTACTGAAAAAATCTCTCACCTCGCGAATATAATCAAACCGCTGCAAATACATCACACCAAAATAGGCTGCCATGATGCTACCAATACCCAGCACAATTAAAGCGATCAATTGTTTACGATGAAAAAGTTGATAAATTCTGATAAATTGATCCATATCGAAAATATTCAGATTATCCTGAATCGGGATGATCGTACAGGAAAACCGTTCAATTGTGAATTCCAGCAAAGCAATTGTAACAAATAGCGACAGCAGCGCCCAATCCATTCCTAACTCGTAAGGCGTGCGAAACCAGATAATTGTTGCCGGTGCATTTGCTGTAAATGAGGACCAGCTGATGATGCGATCAGCAAATAAAAAGGTGAAATAAAGCACGCCATAAACAAAATATAATGAAGTTATATAAGCCGTGATTGCCCGGTGCGGTAATCGCACTGGAACTTTGGCTTTTTGCGCCTTTATCCTTTTTCGGAACCAATACGCGCCATAAATCCATGCCATTAAATTGGCGAAAATTAATCCGGTGAAATGAGCATTGTAAATTCCCCAATGAGTATAATTCATAACAGCCCACACCGGCAAAATTCCCAGAACAGTCACAATCAGCACAGCGACATAATGTTTAATTAAATAAAGCAGAGTCAGGGAAAACCAGAGTTCAGACAAAAGGACAAAATAAATTAAACTGTGAACCATCATTGTCATTTTAAAAAACGGAAACAAAAAATTAACACCGAACAGTATTCCGGCAAAACCAAAAACAACAACACACTGATACCGGAACAAGCGCATATAAGCCATTCTCGCCAGGCGATACTCTCTGGCGTTCAAATAATGCAGCACGTCCCTACCAGCCGCCTGAATAAATCCGCCAGTTACAATAAAACTAAGAATTGTGCCCAGCGCCACTACAGTTGCCTGCGCTTCAGTGAATTCAATATAAGCCCATAACGAATAGCGGAAAATAAATAACAAGCCAATTTGCCCCAGCACCGGCATCATAAAACTCAAGCCGCGAGAATAATATTTCAAAAAACTTTTCAGCGCAGTTTCGATTTTTTCTCGTTCTTTGATATTCTGATTGAGTAATTCTCTGATTTCCGGATCCCGATGGCATATATCATAAATTTCTTCTGCCAACTGAAAAATTGATGCAACACCATATTCGTTTTCCGCATCCGCATCGCGCAGGCCCATGGATTCCAGAATCGCTGCCACTGCCCATTTATCCAGTGGTCTATGGATATTCTCCACAACTTTGAATGCCAATTCCTTTTTTTTAGGGTCCGGTTCCATTTCAAAAGTCAGATTGGCGCGTTCTTCAGCATTGTTTTCGGTGGTTTCATTCATCTTTAGCCAACCAGTTCGTTCGGTTTTTTATCAAAAATATCCTGCATATCAAGTTCCGAAATTTTATCGAACATCTTCTTATCCGGCTTTTCGGTAATGTCGCGAATTTTCGACGTTGGTTTTTTCTTCATTTTACTCAATCGCTCGTATGCTTCTCTGTAATAATCAATGGACGTGGAAATCTGAAACTTCAGCAGCACTTGCTCCCGCGCCAACCGTCCCAAATGCTGCCGATATTCACGGTTCTCCAGTAATTTAATGACTCCTTCCCCGAATGCTTCGGCATCACGAGGTTTTACAATCACGCCGTATCCGCTGAGGGCTTCTTTTACACCGCCAACATCCGTAGCCACGACCGGCCTGCCACACGCCATCGACTCCAGCACGGTGTACGGGAATCCTTCCGAAATACTGGACAGTACACTAATATCACCTTCATTGTAAATTTCAGTCGGTTTGTTATGATAGCCGCCCAACTCAAAATTCTCTTCCAAATTCAGTTCTTTTATCAACTTCCTGCATTTCGCAACATAATCAGGAGCCACCTCCAGAGAACCGTAAACGATATATTTCACATTCGGGATTCTCTTGCGGACATAATCGCAAGATCGAATCATAGTTTCAATATCCTTAAGAGGGATTAGATGTGCCGCTGCCACGACAGTCGGTCTTCCTTGTGATTTTTCGGGTTTACTCTTTGGAACAAAGATACTGGGATCAATGCCGTTGTAAATTGTCTTAATCTTCTTTTGATTTGCCCCGAACAATTTTTCCCAGCGAATATTGAAATTAGCTACCGGAGAAACCTGATCCGCAAAAGTGTAACACAATTTGCTCACAATAATGGACAAATTCATCAGAAATTTCTTTGCAAAAAATGAGAAATCAGAATTTGAAATCGCGATATATCTTTCCCGAACAAACACACCGTGATCCGTTACAATCATTGGTGTGCCGTACTCTAATTTTGAGATAATGCTCGCCAAGCCACTGAAACCGGCAATCGTGGCATGAGTAACATCCGTTTCCGGTATCGGAGCATGAATTCCCATAAGATAAAAATAAAGCCAGCGCATGGTAGTTGTGATATCAAATATCGACGGGATTTCTTCATCCTGCGCCCGATCGTAATAATAATCCATAACTTCTTTCTTGAATGCCTCCCATACCAGCCTTGAGCGAAACGTTTCCTTATAATCGTACACTAAAAAATAGCGGTACATCCGGTGAAATACATCCGCCAACAAAATATACTGATCATCCGGCGATAGAATCTGTCGAATCAAGGGCTGAAAAAGCGGAATGAAATTTTCTTCAATAATTTTTTCCGTCGTCTTTTTGCGTCTCAGATAAATTTCAGAAAATGGCACATCCGGTAAAATATACTCCGACGGTTCGACTGTGCCCCATAACGGGATTTGCTGGATTTTCCTTACATTTTTTGGCACAGAATATTTCAATTTAAAAGTTGGAGTACCGGTAATAGCATAAACATAAAAATCAACCTGATTCAATTCACTGGCTAAAATATCGCACCAGGTACTCACACCACCACCTGCGTACGGATACGTCCCCTCTGTTTCCATCAACACTGAAGTGCGATTTTTTTTCATGGCTCACCTGCTGAAAAATTCAATAGTTGCTTTTAGCCCTTCTTCAAGATCAAAATCCGGCGAAATGCCCAACGAACGTAGCCTGCTGACATCAGCTTGTGAATGTTTCACATCCCCTGCTCGCTCCGCTGCATATCGGATGCTGGACTTTGATCCGGTTATACTAATTATTTTTTTCGCCAACTCATTAATTGTAATCCGTCCGCCGCGTGCGACATTGTACACACCGTTTGCCTCCGGATTTTGCGCTACAAAAGCATTGGCTTTAACAATATCTTTCACAAAAATAAAATCTCGCGTCTGTTCACCGTCTCCGTAAATGATGATATCTTTATTCTTCAATGCCCGATCGATGAAAATCGGAACTGCTGCAGCGTACTGCGAATTCGGATCCTGCCTTGGGCCGAAGACATTGAAATAGCGTAAGCAGACTGTTGGCACGCCAAATTCCTCGCTGTACATTTTGAAATAATACTCACCATCCAATTTCGTTATTGCGTAAGGGCTTTTTGGTTCCGGAAGCATAGTTTCTACTTTGGGTACGACAGGATTATCGCCATAAATAGCTGCTGATGACGAAAGCACAATCTTTTTCACTCCATGCTCCCGCGCTGCCTCCAATAAATTCAAAGTCCCATTGACATTGATGCTGACTGTTAGCGGCGCTGCAGCCATGGATTCCGGCACGCTCACCAGTGCTGCCAAATGGAAGATGTAATCCACGCCCTTGGTGATTTTTTTTACCAACAATGCGTCAGTAACACTGCCATGCACAAATTTAACGTTAAACGGCTCAATATTTTTTTTGAAACCACTGCGCAAATTATCCAACACGATCACTTCATCAGTCTCATGAAAATTTTCCACAATATGACTGCCAATAAATCCTGCACCACCGGTCACTAAAATTTTTGCCATTTTATTCACTCCTTGCTTTAACTAAATCCAGCACATCGTTATTCTCGTTGCTTTTTTCATGTGAAATCAATTGCATATAAGCGTTTTTGTAATTCTGCGTCATTTGGTCTGCGCGATAAAATTTTTCAATTCTTTTCCTGCCATTTTGGGCGAACTCATGCCATAGAAACTGATTCTTCAATATCTGAAGCATGGCGGCGGCAATTCCGGTGACATCACCCACTCGACAGAGCAAACCAGCAGGTCCCAAACCATCGTTTGCTCCGTTAACAACTTCATCACATCCACCCACATCTGTTGCCACAACAGGAATTCCGGCCGCCATAGCTTCCAGAAGCGCGAAAGGCTGTCCCTCGCTGATACTCGTCAATACAACCAAATCCAAATTCGCATAAAAACGAATCGCATTCTGAATCGGTCCGACGATATAAAATCGCGCTTCAGGGAAATGCGCACGGACTTTGTCACAGGCATGGATAAAAGTTTCAATATCTTTGATGGGAGTTACTCGCCCAATCAAGCCAATAGAAGGCGCTGCAGAGCAGTGATATTCTTTTATTGCCGTCTTTTGCGGAACATTGACGCCATTTCTGATTACTCGGCATTTTCCAGCGTCGTTGGAAACTGACATTTCCATCTTTCTATTTCTCTCACAAACGGTCGTGATAAGGTCTGCCTCACGATATGCACGTTTGGCAATGGTCTTGAAAAATTGAAGCCAGGAAAACCAATTTTGCCCCAGAAACAACTCCGTTCGTTTCATCTTCATCACTTTAAATCCGCATTCAATCTCATCCGCACCGAGCTCAATTTCATGCCAATAAATTCCATGTTCAGTGAGCAAGAATGGTTTGTCTTTTCGCTGTTTTATTTCTGTGCCAATCCAACCGGCAAAACCAGTGGACAGAGAATGATACAAATCAGCGTCCGGAATCTGCGATAAAATTAATTCAAAATCAGCATGCTCTTTGTCAATCAAGATCGGCAAATTCAACAATGTACGCACATTCGGCGGAAGCGGAAACATCATCTTCGTCGGTTTTTCTCCAGAGTAAAGATGCACAATGGAGAACTCCACATCCTTCATGCTACTGATAATTTCCTGCACCCAGGAAGATATTCCGCCTATGGCATAAGGATAGGTACTTTCCAGAATCATGCATACGTGCGCAGTCATTTTTTTCTATCCTTTTTGAGAATTGTTTTCGTACCAAATTTCAGCGGCACATACTGCACGCCGTCCAGCAGAGTACGCATCAAATAAACGCCATATCCGCCTTCTGATGCTTTATTGAGATCCGGATTCGGTATCTTGGCAACATCAAATTTCTTCCCAAAATCACGTAAAACGATTTCGACGTTATCGTCGTTTACCACCAATTTTACCTGAATGGGTTTTACCATTTCATCTTCATACGCATGACGCAAAATATTTGAAAGCGCTTCTGTTAACGCGACCTTGATATCAATGACTTCTGCTTC
>NATN01000027.1 GCA_002085355.1 Candidatus Zhuqueibacterota bacterium 4484_87
GGCGTCACTTTTTCTTCGCAAAGTCAGACATTAGTTCCGGTCGATGAAAAGTGCAATCCCATCAGGCCGGCAATTTCCTGGCTGGACGGCCGCAGCGCAGACATCATGCGGGAGCAGTTGTGGACACCGCCGCGGGTGATGGGCTACAACATTTTTCATATTCTGCGTTTTCTTCGCATTACCGGCGGAAGCCCGGGGCAGACCGGAAAGGATCAAATCGGCAAAATCTACTGGCTTCAGAAATATGAACCGGAGAACTGGGCAAAAACTCACAAATTGCTTGATCCGAAAGACTTCATTATTTACCATTTGACTGGCGAGTATGTGAAATCTGTGGATCTGGCTGTAGTCTGGTGGCTTATGGATACACGCAAGAATCGAAACCAATGGCATCCGAAATTGCTGGAGATCGCCCGGGTCAGCGAAGACATGCTTCCTGAAATAAAAGATAGCGCTGCAATTGTGGGAAAAATCACCAAAAAGGCAGCTGAACAAACAGGACTTTTGCCGGGCACACCGGTTGTGAACGGTGCCACTGATCTGGCGTGCGCCGCTCTGGGTTCAGGTGCGATCACAGAAGGAGAGTTTCACGCTTGTATCGGCACCAGTGGCTGGGTCGCCGGACATGTGACGAAACGAAAAATCGACATCCCCCACTACACCGGCTGTATCGGCAGCGCGTATCCGGAAAAATATTATCTGGCAATGGCTCACCAGGAAACTGCCGGCGTCTGTCTCGAATGGCTCAAGGATAAAGTGCTTTACCACAAGGATCAGTTGTTGAAAGAATATAACGTGGAAAAAGTGTATGAGGTATTGGATCAGTTAGCTGCTTCCGTAGCTCCCGGGGCAGAAGGACTGATGTTCACCCCATGGATGTACGGCGAACGTTGTCCGCTGGATGACGACCATGTACGCGCTGGTCTTTTCAATGTCGGGCTCAATCATTCCCGGGAACATCTGGTGCGTGCTGTTCTGGAAGGCATCGCTTTTAACACGCGCTGGGCTATGGAAACGCTGGAAAATCTCTATTTCAAAGTTGATAAAGTGAACCTCGTTGGCGGCGGAGCAAAAAGCGATCTCTGGTGCCAGATCATTGCTGACATTTTCAACAGAAAAATTAATCAGGTGGACACGCCGCACCACGCCGCACTTTTTTGCTTTGGATGATATTAGAAATCCCAAATCACAAGTACCAAATCCCAAATAAATTCCAATTGAAAAATTCGAAACTGCCTTGTTTTGTAATTGATCTTTGGAATTTGTAATTTATTTGTTATTTGGAAATTGGAATTCGGGATTTGCCAAAATAGTGATTCTAATTTCAAATTTAGCCATCAGGAAAAAACACTAATGTCCGATTTAACTGAAATCTGCGCACCAGGGACGCGCGTCGAAGAAGAAATGGTTCTTATCTCTGAAAACATCAAACTGAAACTCGTTCATTTTTATCCGCAAGAAAAAACTTCTAATCCGCCGGTGTTGTTCATTGCCGGTTGGATTACGCTGATTGAAGCCTGGAAAGATGTGTTGCATGAAATGACTAAAGATTTCGAAGTCCATTACGTGGAAACGCGGGAAAAAATGTCCTCGCAGGTCAGCGGCAAAGTGAACTACGGCGTTGAGGATATTGGCAAAGATATCGCAGCGTTGGTGGCGCATTTTAAATTTAAACCGAAAAATTACATTCTTTTTGGCAGCTCGCTGGGCGCCACTGCGATTCTCGACAGCACGCAACATCTACCAGTGGAGCCTTTGTGTCTGGTGCTCATCGGGCCCAATGCAGTTTTTCGTGTCCCTCGTTTTGGCAAAGCGATTATTTTTTTCTTCTATCCGGGCTTCTACGCAATTTTAAAGCCGTTCATCAAATGGTATCTGAAAAATTTCCGTCTCGACGTTGAAAAAGACTATGCTCAATACGAAAAATATTGCCGTAATATCGACGCGGCGGATCCGTGGAAATTGAAAAAGGCAGCGTGGCTATTGGCCAAGTACGCTGTTTGGGATTTGCTGCCAAAAATAGAAATTCCGACTCTCATCGCCGGTGCGTCTCATGATACTTTGCATGAGCCGGAAAATTTAAAAAAAATTGTCTCCATGATGCCAAAGGCGACTTACATCGATCTGGAAACCAACAAGCGCACACATCAGGCAGTTATGGTAGAAAAAATGCGCGAATACATCAAATCAATCCATAAATAAAAAATCAAATCGGAGGTGTTCCGATGAAAAAGCAAATTTTTATCACAGTTATATCGTTCTTTGTCCTCTTTTTCGCATGCAATGTTAATGTCAATAAAGGCATCGACATCAAAGACGGCCAAATTGTGGACCACAGTTTAAACACTGTAAACGGCTTTATTAAGATCGGGAACAATTGTGCGATCAAAGGAGACGTCCGCTCAGTGAACGGCGGAGTTGGTATAGGCTCTCACACGAAGACAGGCAGCGTCCACACAGTAAACGGAGCAATTACCATTGGGGACAGCAGTTTTGTTGAAGGAAATTTAAATGTCATAAACGGAAAAATCGACTGCGGATTAGGGACGAAAATTCACGGATCAGTCAAGACAATTAACGGTAACATTGAGCTGACCGGTGTTCGCGTCAGGAATGATGTGGCGACTGCAAACGGCGATATTACATTGAAACAGGCGACAATGGTAGAAGGCGATATTGTAATCAAAAAATCAAAAGGAAATCTGGATAAAGTGCGACAGTGCACAATTCTTATCACAGATAATTCTGTAGTCACGGGAAATATTATTGTGAAAGATGAAAAAGTCCAGGTAACTGTTCATTTGCAAAACGGCGGCAAAGTTCTCGGAAAAGTTGAAAATGCGGAAGTTGTCTCTGATTGACGTTAATAACAGATGTTCTCATTTTTGCTGAAGAGCATATTTCCTGAGTCCTTGCTAAAACACTAAAATACCGCTATTCGGGCGATGTGCGCTCCGACTAAAAATAATTTCCGATATTTAAAATTCAAGGAGGAGTTATGCAATCCAAATTAAGAATTTTCTCTACTATCTCCTTTCTCATTTTTTCTTTGATCATTTCTCAACTCCTTTTGGCACAGGAAGAAAAAAAGGAAGAAAAGAAAAAAGAAGCTTATGAATTCACCATGGTGAAAGAATTGCCTCACACCTCTGTTAAAAATCAGGCGAGCACTGGGACCTGCTGGTGTTTTGCAACAATATCATTTTTAGAATCAGAACTTCTGCGCATGGGTAAGGAGGAAATGGATTTATCAGAAATGTTTGTCGTGCGCAACAGTTATCCGGAAAAAGCCAAGCGCTATGTGCGGCTTCACGGTGGAGGAAATTTTTCTGAAGGAGGCGCATGCCATGATGTGATAGACGTGATGCGCGCGGATGGTCTGGTACCGGAAAATGTGTATCCCGGCTTGAATTATGGAGAAAAAAAACACAAACACGGGGAGCTATCTTCTATTTTGAGCGGTATGTTGAACGCTGTAATAAAAAACCGCAACGGACGCCTGACACCAAAATGGGAACAGGCGTTTGAGTCTGTGCTTGATATTTATCTGGGACCGGAACCGAAAAATTTTTCTTACAAAGGGAAAACGTACACTCCCAAAACTTTCTTAAAAGAGTATCTCCGACTCAATCCGGATGACTACGTCGAAATTACATCTTACTCGCATCACCCGTTTTATACACAAATCTATCTTGAGCTGCCTGATAACTGGACTTTCAATGATCAGTATTACAACGTTCCCATTGAGGACATGGAACGCATCATTGACTATTCGCTGGAAAATGGCTACACAGTGGTTTACGGCGGCGATGTAAGCAACAAATATTTCAACAGTAAAAAAGGCTATGGCATTGTTCCTCTTAAAAATTGGGAAGATTTGACCCGGGAAGAACGCAAAAAAGATATTGAAGAACCGGTGGAAGAAAAAGCCCCTACACAGGAATTGCGGCAGAAATGGTTCGATAATTACACCGCCACCGACGATCACGCCATGCATATCGTTGGCATTGCTAAAGATCAGAAAGACCACAGATTTTATTATACAAAAAATTCTTGGGGCACAGACAGAAAATATGACGGGTATTTATATTTATCAAAACCTTATATTTTATTGAATGCCACCGGTTTCATGGTTAATAGAAATGCGATTCCTAACGATATCAGAAAAAAACTGGGGTTATAATTTTTTCAAAAAATATAAAGAGGAATAATCCATGAGAAAATTATGCGCGTTATTTGCTATTTTGGGGCTGATTTTGGTAAATTTTTCTCTTCTTTATTCTCAAGTTGAGGAAAAAGATGAAGATATATCGCCCTATCAGTTTACCATCGACTATGAGGTTCCCCATACGCCAGTCAAAAATCAGGCGAGCACCGGCACATGCTGGTGCTTTTCAACGGTGTCCTATCTGGAATCTGAGTTATTGCGCCAGGGGAAAGGCGAACTGGATTTGTCAGAAATGTTTGTCGTACGGAATACTTATCCTCGCAAAGCCGAAAGCTATATTCGGCTGCACGGGAATGCAACCTTTGGTCAGGGCGGACAAAGCCATGACGTGCTGGATCAAATCCGTCGCTGCGGGATCGTACCGGAGAAAATTTATCCGGGGATGGAAATCGGTGAAAAAAAGCACAAACACGGTGAAATGTTCACTGTATTGAAGGCAATTTTGGACGGCACATTAAGGGGAAGAAAACTTACTCCTCGCTGGAAGGATGCTTTTAATAAAGTGCTGGATATTTATTTGGGCGAACCGCCGGTAGATTTTACTTTTCAAGGTAAAAAATATACGCCTAAAAGTTTCGCGGAAAATTATTTGCGATTAAATTACGATAATTATGTGGAGCTGACTTCTTATCAAATTTACCCCTTTTATGAAAAATGCCGTCTCGAGCTTCCTGACAACTGGACCTTCAACAGCAATTATTACAACATTCCCATTAATGATCTGGAAAAAATAATTGATCATGCACTGAAACATGGTTTTTCCATCGTCTGGGATGGAGATGTGACTGAACGAGACTTTTCCGCACGAGAAGCTGGCTATGCGATTGTACCGGAAAAAGATTGGGAAGAAAAGACGAAAGCTGAGCGCAAAGAAAAAATCACCGAGCCAGTGAAAGAAAAAAAGATTACTCAGGAAATGCGGCAACTCACATTTGATAATTTTCAAACGACTGACGACCATTTAATGCATGTTGTGGGGGTGGCGCACGACCAAAAGGGAACAAAATTTTATTTCACAAAAAACTCAGGCGGCGCCGAAGGCAGTAAATTTGACGGATATCTTTACATGTCACGCTCTTACGTACGATTGAAAACAGTTGCCATTATGGTTAATAAAAATGCAATTCCCAAAAAATATCGAAAAAAATTAGGATTATAAAAAATGATTTTACCCGCTCAAGTTTGAAACTTTGAATGGGTCTGAAAGGAAATATAAAATCGGAGTAAATCATGCAGGACAAACGCGAAAACACGCTACAAATTATATCCTTCTCAAATAAAACAAAAGAAGATAAAAAATTATTGAAAAAATTTGTCGATTTTCATTGGACGCACTACCAGAATGATCCAAACTACATTCCCCTCCTTGATTACGAATATTTAGGTTTCAAATTGATTGGCATCCACGGTTTTTTTGAACCGTCGAATTTATTTTTCAAACATGCAGACATGACTTTCTTTCTTGCTATGCGCGGCGACGAAATTGTCGGTCGATGCAATGCTTTCATCAATCACCGGCATAATGAACACTGGAAGGATAAAGTGGGCTTTTTTGGACAATTTGAAGTAATCAATGACCAGCAAGTTGCTGACGCACTCATTGCCGCGGCAACGGACTGGCTTAAGTCAAAAGGGATGGAACATATTCGCGGCCCGCAAAATCTTCCGGTGAACGAAGCAACTCCCGGCGTTATGACTGAAGGGTTTTCATCTCGCCCTGTGATGTACTACCATTACAATAAGCCATATTATGCCAACCTGCTGGAGAAAGCCGGTTTTGAGACTATCAAACGCGTCCTTTCATGGGAAGTGGTGACCAATAATCCTATGGAGGAAAAATTGGAGCGCGTAGCCCAGGCAGTGATCAAGCGCTACAAAATCAAAATCGAAACCTGGGGCGAACGCAAACTCAAGGAACGCAAGCAGGAGATGTATGAAATTTATAACGATGCCTGGAACGACAATTTCGGTTTTGTGCCGTTCACTAAAGAGGAATTTGATACCATCGTTGACGATATGATGCTTGTCATGGATAAAAAATTATTCATGTTTCTGTACATCCATGACGAACCAGCCGCCTTTTTCGGAGGCGTACCCAACATTACCGAGCGGATGGTACCGATGAAATGGTGTCCGCGCTGCGAGCTGCTTCGTGCTGCTAAAATGTTGCTCACTAAAAGTAAAGTAAAAGGCTTTCGGCTTGGCTATTTAGGCGTAAAGAAAAAATATCGCAATCTGGGCTTACCGGCTGTCATGTTGTGGCGCGAAAAAATAATTTCGCAAGAAGCCGGCTATGAATATTGCGATATGGGATGGGTGCTCGAGGACAATGTAAAGGTTATTGCGTTGGTAGAAATGATGTCATCCAAACCGTCAAAAACTTATACGATTTATCAGAAAACCATTGGCTGAAACCCAGCTCAATCAAATGAAGAGAAATTTTGAATGGAAAAGATATCCGGCGAATCCGATTATTCGGGCAACGCCGGGTACTTTTTTTGAAGACCAATCGGCAAATCCCGATTTGCTAATTCGTGAACACGAATATTTGCTCTATTTCCGCGGACAGCAAGGCGGACACGACAGAATAGGGCTGGCGCGCGCGGATAAAAACAATTTCGATGGCGCTCTTTGGGAAATTTTGTCGGAGCCGGTCATCGATGTAGGCATGGCTGGCGATCCTGACGAAAGCCATGCTCTTGATCCTGCTGCGATTGAAGTGAACGGGAAAATCTTTCTTTATTATTCTGCTGTCAGTCCAACTTGCGAGCGAAGCATTTGTCTGGCAATTTCCAGAGATGGCATTCACTTTGAAAAATGCTCAAAAAATCCGATACTCATCGGCGGCTGCCCTGAGGTTGTCTGTTTTGAAAATAAATTTCATCTTTTCTACTGGCATCCAAGAGAAAATCATACGGGATTTGAAATCCACTCCGCTGTTTCAGATGACGGAATCAATTTTTCCCCCCTCATTGAAAATCCTGTTTTGCCCGTTGGCAATGAAAATCGCTGGGACAGCCACACCGTGGAAACACCGCGGATTTTTTTTGAGAATGGGATTTTCCACATGATTTATTGCGGCTCTGAACGGAACGATGATTACCCGGATCAGGCGGGTCTGGCAATCTCAAAGGATTTGATTCATTGGGAAAAATTTTCAGGAAATCCCATTTTCTCTCGTGGGAAATCGGGCGACTGGGATGAAGGGGCGATTTGGTTCACAACAGTAGAAAAAATAAGGGGGAAATATTTCCTGTGGTACGAGGGTTACGGCGGCGGCGTCAATCGCGATGTGCCCTATGATTCTTACCTCAGAGGCGGAAAATCGCAAATTGGACTGGCCATTTTGGAAGCGCCATATTTTTACGTTCCAGGAAGGGATTTCTGAATTATCATATTCCGCCTATTTTTCTGATATGATCCATTCCCAACTGAATGAAAGCATTTGCCACGTGAAAAAATCCTTTGTCGTAATTTTCCCTGGCTAACTGTAACATATTTTCCGCCTGATTGAAATGGAATTCAGTATGTCCGTTACGGGCACGGCTGACTTTCGCGCGATTCTGAAAGATAATTCTGCCCAATTTTTCGATTGCACTTTTCAGGCTCTGTTGGGAAATTTGTTGTGCACTTCCGTTGCTCATGTAATCCACCAAGTTTGTGAAGTCCTGTTTCATGTCAGTTATCCCGGATGCATTTTCCAATACTATGATTTTTAAATAGTTATTCTTTTCTTTAGCTCTTTGGCATAATTTAACAAAAAGTTAGCTCGCTATTTGTGTCCTGTGTCACTTGAAAAGCATTTTATTTGAATGAGTTTTCCTCCATGACAGTTCATTTGAACTTTACTTTTTTTCGGTCATTCAGGTATTCTTCTCTTTTTCAACAATCTTTCTGCCAAATTTCTCGCCATGTTCGCGTTTCTTATTGCTTCATCAGATTTTTGTTCTTTCAGAAAAATGTGCGCATTCTCCTGCAGCAATTGAATTTGACTGATCAAAAACTCACTCATTTCATCTCTGGTTTCCGGTGGCATCTGCTTTTCCAGATTCTCCACCAACTCATCTAATAATGCCACTTCCTCATCAGCACGGGACTCCATTTTGTTCTCTTTGCCGGAAGCTATGTTTAATGCGCGTGATAACAACCGCGTCGCTTGATGATAGAAATCGATTGCTTCCTGAAATTTTCCGTCCTGGCGCGCTCGGTCAGCTTTTTGCGCGATTTTTTGAGCCAAATCGACATTCTTTTTCACTCCCGGATGCGTGGAATCCAGCAATTCTTTTTTGTTTTTTTCATAGAATTGACTGTATCGATACGCTTCATCTTCCGCAACCTGCGCCGTGGATTTGTCTTCATTACGCGCGACAGTTATAGATTTTTTCAACAGAAATACCGCTTTATTGTAATGAAAAAGCGCCTTCCGAAAATTATTCTCCCGCAAAAACTTAATTGCTAATCCCTTATTTTTTAATCCATCCCCAAAGAACTTCTTTGCTTCTTCATTGTCTCGGGTCTGTACCAACTGTTCAGCATCTTTAATGAGCTTTTCCAGCCTCCGCCGGCGATTTTCAATATTTTCTCTAAACAAAATTTTTAGCGCCGAATTCACTGCCTCCTCTGCTTTGCGCAAATTCCGAACAGCTCCCAGCCTTCGGCGTTTTTTTGCAGCAGCCACCGCTCTCCGGAGATTCGCATCTGCCATGCGGATAAGTCTGCCGGCTTCAGGATTATTAGCTGTCAACTGAATATCCCGTGCAAAATTTATCTTCTGCCGCGTCCGCTCTACTTTTTTGAAAAAAGTTCGCGCCTGCTGCGCCGAAGCGTGTGCTAACGGCAACATTGATAAGAGCAATAAAATCAACAATATTTTTTTAATTTTCATCATCTTTCTAAACTCAACTTTTGCTTTAATTATTCCAAAAATTATTCCATTAGCCGCTTGTGTTTAAAAAAATTATTTACCAATAAAAACAATGGGTTAACACACTTCTCCATTGATAACTTTTTTACTAAAATATCGCTCCGTCAAAAATGCACCTCAGGGTACAATTCAATGCACCATTCGGTGCAAAAAAAGCTCAACTACTTTGGGCGCAACCATGTCAAAACTTTAGGGAATTACGGTAATTTTTCCGTCGCCCTTTTGGATAAATTTCCCAATAATTGCAATATCCTGATTTCCGACCTCGTTCATTTTTTTGATGAATTTTTCCGCATCACCAATAGGCATGGCGATGAGCAATCCGCCGGAAGTCTGTGCATCGCACAAGAGCAATTTGTCTATTTCAGAAATATCCCTATCCCAAGTGACATCACTTTCAACGAATGATACATTTGCCGCTGTTCCGCCAGGAATAACATCCGCCAACGCTAATTCGCGCGCCTGTTCAAGAATCGGAACTGCAGATGCACGAATTTCTGCATCAATGCCGCTGCCAACTGTCATTTCTCTCAAATGTCCCAATAGCCCGAAGCCGGTAACGTCTGTGCAACTATGCACTTCAAATTGCGCTATCATTTCCGCAGCATTGCGATTGAGCCGCGCCATGATTTCAGTAGCGAGCTTTTTTGTAGCTTGATCCACAAGTCCGCGCTTGAGCCCTGTTGTGATAATTCCCAGACCGATGGGTTTCGTCAAAACAATGACATCGCCAGACCGTGCATTGCTATTAGTCAAAATCTTTTTTGGATCAATCAAGCCAGTAACTGCAAGACCAAATTTAGGTTCGCTGTCTTCCACGGTATGCCCCCCGACAATGGGAATGCCAGCTTCCTGTGCCTTGTCGCTGGCACCGCGTAAAATTTCCTGCAGCACTTCAAGCGGAAGTCTTTTCTCCGGAAAGGCAACGATATTCAACGCAAAAATGGGACTCCCGCCCATCGCGTAAATATCGCTCAAAGAATTAGCAGCGGAAATGGCACCGAAATCGTAAGGATCGTCCACAATGGGCGTGAAAAAATCGACGGTCTGCACAATAGCCTGCCGGTCATTGAGCCGATACACAGCCGCATCATCGGCAGTGTTTGTGCTGACCAGAACATTAGCATCCGTGATTTTCGGCATGGCTGCAAGAACCTGTTCCAGATTTTGTGGTCGTAATTTGCAGGCGCATCCCAATCCATGAGTAAAATGGGTCAATTTGATATCATCGCCATGGATAAAAACCGGAGCTTGTTCTTCTGAGTCCGGCTTGAGTCGTTGGACTGCTTCACTGACAGAACGAATGGCGCGATCAATTTGGCTTTCATCATTCAATCTGCCCACGGAAAACCGAATCGTTCCCAGAGCCTGGTCAAGCGGCAAATTCATCGCGACAAGTACTTCAGACGGTTCCGCTACATCTGTGTGGCAGGCAGCACCGGCAGAAGCAGCGATGTCTGTCAATTCATCCAAAAGCGTGTTGGCGTCGATTCCCGGGATGGAAACATTGAGCGTATTGGGCAACCGATTTTCGGGATGGCCGTTGAGCTGAATGTCGGGAATCTCCTTTTTCAAACCTTCCCACAATTTGTCCCGCAATTCCCGTGAATGGCGCTGGATTTCCTCCAATTCCCGGCGCGCGATCTCGCACGCTTTGCCCAGACCGACAATTTCCAGTACATTTTCCGTCCCTGCACGACGGCCTGATTCATGATCCGCACCTATCATTAACGGTTGCAGTCGAAGACCTTTGCGAATGAACAGAGCGCCGATCCCTTTGGGCGCGTATAATTTGTGTCCGGCAACCGACAGCAAATCGACTCCCAGCACATCCACACGAGTCGGAATCTTTCCAACGGATTGTGCTGCATCTGTGTGCAGCAAAATGTCGTGCTCTTTGGCAATTTTTGCAATTTCAGCAATGGGCTGAATTGTTCCCACTTCATTATTGGCGTGCATGATAGTGATCAAAATCGTTCCGGGGCGGATGGCTTTTTCTACGTCTTCAGGGCTGACCATGCCGAACTTATCCACAGGCAAATAGGTTACTGAAAATCCCTTGTTTTCCAGATACATACATACATTTTTCACTGCCGGATGCTCTACCTGCGAAGTGATGATGTGATTTCCCCTGCCCTGAAAAGTCTCTGCCACACCGCGGATGGCGTAATTGTTTGACTCTGTGCCGCCGCTGGTAAAGATGATTTCTTCGGGCAGGCAATTGAGCAATTCTGCGACCTGTTTTCGCGCGTGCGCAATCGCTTTTTTAGTCTGCATTCCGTAATAGTGCGAACTTGAAGGATTTCCAAAATTTTCCTTTAAATAAGGAATCATGGCGTCTGCGACTTCATCGACAATGGGAGTTGTCGCATTGTGATCGAGATAAATTGGTTTCATAAAACTTTCTCCGCTAAAAAAAATGAAAAACGATTAGCAAATATATTCAATCTCAGATAAAATGTCAAGCGATTAATCAAATTGTTCTTCCCCGCCAATTTCATCCTTGACAATTGCCGGAAAATTTTTTATTTTGATGAAAATAAAGGAGATGGCAATGTCGCAACTAAAACGAAATCTGACGTTTTTTGATCTCACAATGATTGCCATCGGTTCGGTGATCGGCTCAGGAATTTTTTTAACGCCTTCAATGATCGCAAAGGCTCTTCCATCACCACCGTGGATACTTTTTGTCTGGGTATTAGGCGGAATCATGGCTTTGACCGGCGCACTCACTTACGCTGAACTGGCAAGCAGAATGCCGCAGGCCGGCGGTGTTTACGTTTATCTGGTCAAAGCATACGGTGGCTTATTTGGCTTTTTATACGGCTGGGTCTATTTTTTTGTTGTGAATACCGGCGGGATAGCGGCATTGAGCATCGCTTTTTCGACTTATTTCAGCTATTTTATTCCGCTGAACGCTGCTGGACTTAGATTAGTCGCGGTTGGCGGTATTATTTTTCTCACCGCAATCAATGTCGTTGGGGTAAAAGCCGGGGCGATTTTTTCCGACTTGTTCACAGTACTGAAAATTATCGGCATTGTGGGACTGATTGGTGTTGGGTTCGGTATGGGCTCGGCTTCCTCGACAAATTTTTCTCAAATGTCATCGCAGTCGTCATCACATTTGTTCGTGGCGCTGGCTGTGGCAATGGTCGGTGTAATTTGGTCCTGTGGCGGCTGGCAACATGTGACATTTACCGCCGGAGAAGCGAAAAACCCTCGACGAAATGTCGCCTGGGCCATGATCGTCGGAGCCATTGTAATTACCGGTATCTACTTGCTGACCAATATCGCTTACATGCTGCTCCTCTCCCCTGCCGACATTGCAGCATCCGAACATGTGGCTGCCGACGCTGTCGAACGCGTATTAGGTCATGCGGGTGGCGGTTTGATTGCATTGGCGATTTTTATTTCCACTTTCGGCACCGCCGGAATTTACACTCTGACAGCGCCGCGCATCTATTTTGCCATGGCGCGTGATAAAGTATTTTTCAGCAAAGTTGCTGAAGTCCATCCGAAATTTCGCACTCCGGCGTTTGCCATCATTTTTCAATCAATCTGGGCAATTGTGCTGATTTTATTCTGGGGGACATTTGAAAATCTGATTTCCTATGTTGTTTTCACTGATGCCATCTTTTTTGCCCTCACGGCGGCTTCGATATTTATCTTTCGAAAAAAAACGTCGGATGCACCTAAATTTCGTACTCCCGGCTATCCATTTACTCCGATAATTTTTATTATGATCGAATTGTGGTTTCTGCTCGTCATAGTCACCGAGAAACCGTTGGAATCGCTCATCGGATTGGGCTTTTTAGTGCTGGGTGTCCCGGTCTATTTTGGCTGGAAAAAACTACAGGCAAAACAGCTAAAAAGATGAAAAATTTTATACAATAACACCGCTTAAAATTTTTGCGAAATAGTAAACTATTTCTTGACTTTGTGCTTATTTTTTGCTAAAATGAATAAGAAAATCTTTTTGATAATTTAACTTTCTTAAAATGGGGTTTTCCCAAACAAATCAACAGCAAAAAATTAGCCGCAGAGGCCTCAACGCAAACGCATAAACTACAAGATCACCCCTTAAGCCTTAACTGTTTAGTTTTTGTTGTGTGATTCGGCAATGGTATCAAAGCTGGTAATCCTCTTTTGCTTTTTGAGATCACGTTGCTCTCTCCGCGCTTTGTAGGTATTTTGTAAATTTGCATTAAGTTGATTAAGAAAGAATGCATGCGGGCTTTTTTGCATAAGGGAAAATATCTTTTCACAAATCAAAAGGTATCTTATTCAGACCATGAGAGAAAGAAGAAGCAAAAAGATCCTTTTGGGCTTTGGCATCATCTGCACTGCCTCACTCGTTCTCTGTTTGCATCCCTTTTCAGACTCTTATCTGGCGTATTCTCAGTATCAGAAATATACTGCTAATTTACCGCATTTCACAGATATTACCGATTTTGCTGGTGTCAATCTTAATCTAAAGAGCGTTACAGCGACCTGGGTCGATTATGACGAGGACGGGTGGCTTGATTTATTTGTCTGCAACGGGTATAACCAAAGAAACGTGCTCTACAAAAATTCAGGGGAAGGCTATTTTACTGACGTAACTGCTGCCGTTGGTCTGGTAAACTATTGCTGGAATTTTAATCCTCACTGGATTGACTTTGACGGTGATGGAGATCTTGATCTGTTTTTAGGTACAAAAGACGAAAAATATCAAATTTTTCGTAATGATAATTTTCACAACTTTGAAAATATCACTGACATTTTTGAGCCGAAATTATTCGGGGAAATCATCTGGGCAGACTTCAACAATGACAATCTTCTGGATATTTATGAATTTAAAGCTGATGCTAATTACGAACAAAATAGCAGCCCGCCAAATCGCTTACTTAAGCAACTAAAGAACAATAAATTTGCTGAAGTATGCAGAACTGCGAATATTGCTGGGGAACATGATTCGTTCCATGCACAGTGGATAAATATAAATAACGACGAATATTTAGACCTGTTTGTCATTAACACCAATCAACAACCGAATTTTTTGTATCTCAATAACGGAGATGAAACTTTTTCTGACATTTTTGATAGTAGCGGAATTGAGCGCAATATCAGAGAGGCGCATTGGGCTGATTTCAACAATGACGGTTGGGT
>NATN01000234.1 GCA_002085355.1 Candidatus Zhuqueibacterota bacterium 4484_87
GCCAGCATTTTTGAACACTGGTCTCGCCAAAAAAAATTTCCATGGCACGGGACAATAATTTTCCAACCTCGTCGCTTATAAGTTTACTTTTCTTATCTCTGATCGTCTCGCTTCGCGCCTCGACAAGTCGGCGACTGAGCTTCGTCAATTTTCTCGTCTTTGTCTGTTCGTTTCCCTGACATCCGGGTAGAAAACCAAAATAAATCCCGCTACCAGCAGCTACCGAAGTTTTTATGAATTGGCGTCGTTTCATTTTTGCTGAAGCATCCTTTTTGATTCAGTTTTTTTGCCTCAAAGGCTCCAAGACGCAAAGAAATATTTGAATTGGCAATTTTTTATGAGCTTATTCTAAAGTCCGAGTTTCATAAAATGAGATCACGATTATTTAATCGGAGGTATTCCAAGGTCTTTACAAATCTTTATAGCCAAAATATCTCTTATTTCAGAATGCCTTGGAACGGCAGATCTTTTATTCAAAACAGGATTATGCCACCAGGAATGTTTGCTTCCTTCTCTAATCAATTCACATCCTTGACTGCGCAGATACTTCAGAAATTTATTTCTTTTCATACAGCGATTTTTTCTTTTTTATAATCATTTCCAGCTGCAGAGAAAGCATCCTGTCGATTGAATTCCAGTGCTTCTTTCAGGGTAACTTCCAAAGTTTCTTTCAACTCTTCTAATGTTTTTTCCTGGCAATTAACTCCAGGAACTTCAGCGATCCACCCTATCCACCAGTCTCCATCTTTTTTAATTACTGCTGTGTACTCATTTTTTATCATAACAATTAACTCCCAGTAAATAAAAATTTTGTCAACTACATTATTATATCAAATTCCCCCCACATTTTCAAGCACTTTTTCAACAGATAAAATTTACCAATTCAATCTATTTTATCACGAAATCTGCAAAAAGTTTCCCCATCAAATTTTGATGAAAATCTTCTTACGGTACAAGATCCACATCAAACCCAGAAAAATCAAATTCCAAGCGATGGGATAGAGCAATGACGCAAAATAATCGGGAGCCCAGGAATGAAAAAGATTTTCGAACAGCCAGGTCTTCAAAGAAATTACATTTCCATCAGCTTGAGTCCATTTGGTGTATATCGTGATACGAGCGATGATACCGGACAACACGTACACAGCGATAGCGTTACTGCCAAAAACGACAAATGGTTGTGCCCATTTCACATAACCCTTGATGTCGATAATCCAATAGCACATCGCCAGAAAAATCGCTGCCATGCCCGCCATGAAAACAGAGTAGCTGGAAGTCCACATATTTTTATTGATTGGCAGCCAGATATCCATGACGATCCCGGCGAAGAGGGCAAAATTCCCCGCCACAAATAAACCGGAAACTTTTTCGTATTTATCCCGCGAACTGCGCAGCCAATTTCCGGTGAAAACACCAAACATCACTGTGGCGATAGCTGGGATGGTACTCAATATTCCTTCCGGATCAAATCCGGGGACAGGAGCTCCGGCCCAAGTATGTCCTGCCAGTAGATGGCTATCAATGTACCAGCATAAATTTCCTATGGGTTCCAACACTCCAGCGCCATAACCCGGGACAGGAATTAATTTCACAGCCAGCCAGTAGCCGATGAGCAGAATCGCAGTCCAGCCGATTTGCCATTTTGGACTGGCTTTGAGTACGATCAATGCAGCGAAAAAATAGCATATCGCGATGCGTTGCAATACACCCGGGATGCGCATAGTTGAAAAATGAAAAAACGGGAACAACCCCAAAAAAAGTCCCAACGCAAAAATTATCACAGTGCGGCGAACCACTTTCCCGAACAACTGCGAAAAAGAGTCGCCGCGCTCCATCCTTTTATTCAAAGAAAATGCCATCGCCACGCCGACGATGAACAGAAAGAACGGGAAAACCAAATCTGTCGGAGTCCAGCCATGCCACTTGGCATGTTCAAGCGGCGGATACACATAACTCCAACTACCGGGATTGTTCACCAAAATCATGAACGCAATTGTCAATCCTCGAAACATATCAAGCGAGATCAGACGTTCAGATTGATTACTCATTTCTCCTCCGAAGTGTAAAGTAATTATTGGAATTAGTTAACGAAGTTCACAAATGAATGTATTTTATTGAAGAATTTTATTTCTATGCTAAAACCACTGCCTCTTTCATTCCCAAGCTGAATTTTGGGCAATGTAAAAAGCCTTGCTTGCTCGTGCTTTTTTACCGGATTTATTATCTTCGACTTCAAGTTCAAGACGATAAATCCCCGGCGGTAAATCATTTACTTCGAAATTGCCATTGACAAAAACATATTTGCTATCACTCTCCATATTCCAACTCGATTCTTTTTTGACGATTTTGCCGCTGCTGTTGCGAATCAGATAATGGATATCAAAGCTATAAACAGATGGTTTCCTGATACAAGTAAGGCCGTAAATTTCGCAATGAATGTATATTTTTGGAAATCCGCTGCCAAACTCAAGACAACTGCTGGGGAAAATGCGATACCCCCATTTGTCAAATTTCGTGCTGTCTGTTTTTATCTTTGCGATTGAATAAGCCAACTCAATGTCGCTCAATTGCAATCCCTCTGCTGAAAAGGGTCTTGCCTCCACACTTCTTTGCACAATGGCTATCTGTTTTGACACCAAATCTTTCAGAACAACAATTAATTCGTAATATCCCTCCCTGATTTTCGCACTGTTTTGTTCGACCAATTTATCAAAAGCCATGATCGAATCTGATTCAGAAATTTCATCTTCCAGAAACAGTGTATCCAAAGGCGTCACACGCAACTTGCGTTTATCATTCGGGACGATCTTTTCTTTTTCTTTGTCATAATGACAAAGCGAATCTTCAAAGGTACTGTTCTCCACTACGAAAGTGAGAATTTGACAGTACGATTTCATGGCAGAATTATGTTGCTGGAAAGTCAAGCTGTTACGCGAAATGTTGTAATAAATTTCCAGATAAACGGCTTTATCATTGAACCGAAACTGGGAGATATCCACGCAGAATTTGGGCGTCCGTGTCTGGGCATGTCCGGTGAGGGCAATAAATAAAATCAAGAAAAAAATTTGCCAGATTTTTCTTTGATTCAGAAGATTTTTTTTGTTTAAAATAAAATTCATGGGCAGTCTTCAGGTTGGACTTTTTCGTTTTATCAGAATTGCAATATCAAGTTACAATTTTTTAGGGAAAAAGTCAAACTTTTTGTTTGGTGCGGGGATTTTTTTGGAGCCACGGATTGACACTGATGAACACTGATATTAAAAATGAATTAATTCATGATAGTCTCTAAATACGAATTTATTTTTTTAGCCTTGCACAAAATAATATAAATTTCCAAAACTCCGATTAGCGAACAATTCATCCTATCAGAATGTATCCTCTGATAGTCTCCCAAAAATCAGTGCATGCCCTGCTCATCTGTGGCTAATTTACAATTCAAAAAGCCAGCGTTTTGGTTAAGATTGCCAGCAAAATTCCTGCTGCTACGGCTGAACCAATCACTCCCGCAACATTGGGCCCCATGGCGTGCATGAGCAAAAAATTTGTCGGGTCTTCTTTATGGCCCACGGTATGAACTACCCGAGCGGAATCTGGCACTGCTGAAACGCCAGCCGCGCCAATGAGCGGATTAATTTTATTTTCTCCTTTGAGAAAAAGGTTCATGAATTTGGCAAACAGCAAACCAGACGCTGTCGCGACCATGAATGAAAAAGCGCCAAGGACAAAAATCAAAATAGATTTTGGCCGCAAAAAAGTGGTCGCCTGTGTACTGGCTCCCACTGTTACACCGAGCAAAATCGTCACAATGTCAATGAGCGCAGTGCGCGCTGTATTTCCCAACCGCTCAGTAACGCCGCTTTCTTTGAGTAAATTTCCGAAAAAAAGCATACCGAGCAGAGGAATCGCGCCCGGAGACAAAAATGCGGTGATGATAAAGGCAAAAATGGGAAACATGATTTTTTCTGTTCTCGAAACCTGGCGCGAAGGTTTCATTTTAATCAATCGCTCCTCTCGAGTCGTGAGCAATTTCATTATCGGCGGCTGAATTACAGGGACCAGAGCCATATACGAATACGCCGCAATAGCAATGGCGCCAATCAATTCCGGGGCTAATTTTGAGCTGAGAAAAATGGCAGTAGGCCCGTCAGCGCCGCCAATGATTCCGATAGCGCCGGCTTCCTGCGGAGAAAATCCAAGTGCCAACGCGCCCATCATGGTCACAAAAATGCCCACTTGCGCCGCAGCGCCCAGAAGTAACAATTTCGGGTTGGACAGCAAAGCGGAAAAATCCGTCATTGCGCCGATGCCCAGGAAAATGAGCGGCGGGTAAATTCCCTTGACCACTCCCAGGTAGAGATAATTGAGCACACTCCCTTTCTCATAAATTCCCAGTTGAAGCCCAACATTTTCCAGAAAGGGAATGTTCCCGATCAAAATACCAAATCCGATAGGAACCAGCAACAGCGGCTCGTAATCTTTTTTTATCGCCAGATAGATGAAAAACAGACCCACAGCGATCATGATCAGGTGGCCTACCGTCACATTGTAAAAACCGGTGAAATGCACAAAGCGAAAAAAACCTTCCATTTCAGCCTCCGATCTCTAAAAGCACATCACCTTCCAATACTGAATCACCTGGTTTCACTTTAATCGACAGCACCGTTCCTGACCGCGTGGATTGGATATTGTTCTCCATTTTCATCGCTTCCATTTTCATCAAAATCTTTCCTGCCTCCACCTGATCGCCCTCTTTCACGAGAACCTCCAGAACAAGTCCCGGCAGAGGAGCTTTTATGCTACCCGTTCCCGTGGGTCTTGTTGGCGCTTGTGTTTTTGATGGGCTTCGTTCCGGTTTTTGCGGAATGGCTTTGGGTCTGACCAGTTGCGGCGTCTTTCGCTGTCTCGGTTCCTCAATAATTTCAACATCGTACTCTGTACCGTTCACTTCCACAACCGCGTGGTCACCGGTCAATTTTTTGATTTTCACTTCGTACGGCGAACCATTAATCGAGTATTTATATCTTTTCATCCTTTTCCTCTA
>NATN01000235.1 GCA_002085355.1 Candidatus Zhuqueibacterota bacterium 4484_87
GGGCGAGAAAAAGTTTGCCTTCCTGCGTCTGAAGCGTTGTTACGAGTAAAGTGCTGATTGGGTGCTCCAGAGAAAGCTCTCGCAAAAACTGGTAATGCTCATTGTCGCCTGTGCCTCTGCCCAATAACGTTTTTTGCACATCCATGAGATCTTGTTCGGATTTGGCGTTTTTCGTTTGCTCGGCTGCCTGACGGTATTTTTCCACAAATTTATCATATCGTTCTTTGTCGCCGGAAAATTGAATGGCTAATTGTTTCATCACCTGGCGTCGCACTTTGCCGGACCCGAGCTTACTAATTATTTTATCAGCAATGACGTTGTCATCAATCAGATAGCGAATTCCGAAATCGATGATTTCTTTGAATAAGCTCTGCTCTAAATATTTGTTGTATTTCCGCCAGGATTCAGCATCTTCAAAGTGCAGTTTTTGACTCAATTTCTGAAATTGATTACCAAAAGGATTTTTCAGGTGAACAGCTTGAAAAACTAATTGCGCAACTTCCGCGCATTTTTCTTCCAATTGTTGGCTGCTTGCATCGCTGGACGTGACCTCTTTGGATTGAAGAATGCGAATTGCCTCACTGATGAATTGATTGACACGTTGATCTAATTGATTGACTCCTTTGAAAGCAGAGTGAGCATCGAGAAATTTTCCCAGAGAGATAGCACGTTCGCCCAGCTCGAGTAAAAAGTCTGCGGGCAAAGGCATGGGCTGATTTTTTAATTCCCCGCCGTATTTTTCATTTAATTGAGTATAGATTTTTTCCAGTTCCTGCCGTTTGTTTTCTTCCAAAAGATCAAAATCCAGCCAATTGCGCGCGGCAAATTTACGCAGGGCAGCGATGTCATTTTTCTTTATGGATAATGAAACCGATGAAGACGGGTTGTTGACATGAAACGGAATGGCAAAATCGCCATAGAACAATGAGATGCTCAGCAAATGCATGACCAGCTCGTGAACATCCTCAATTTGTTGATAGTCGGTTTTCAAGGTAAAACCTCCGATTATTTTAAAAAAAGCCGATAACTCGATGCTTGTTTTGCGGATTTTGTGATTTATTTTTTTGTTGATGCCAGAGGTGAAATGTCTATTTTTCAAAAATTCATTGCCCGGCAGATGGGTAAATATAACATGTATTGCGCTAATAATCAAGCAAAAAAATTTTACCGGAATTTTTATCAGTATTTCATTTTTGAGTTTCGGAAGATCTGCATGAACCAAAAATAAAGAAATTTGCCGCGAACATCGAAAATGCTTGACATTATGATATTTTTTTGTTTTATTTGAATATGAAGATGAAAAAATAACGAATGTTAATGAGGCTTTTATGTTTACGAAAGAAATGAAAGACGATGTTACTATTATAAAAATAAATCAGGATCGCCTTGATGCAGTGGTGGCGCCGGATTTGAAGACAGAACTTTTGCTTTCAGTAGATAATGGCGTAACGAATGTGTTAATTGATTTGTCAGCAGTGAATTATGCAGATAGTTCCGGCCTGGGCGCCTTGCTTTTTGGCTTGCGACAGTTAAAAAATTTGGGTGGGCAATTGAAGCTGTTGGGGGCGAACAATCGCGTGATGAGTTTGATTAAAATCGCCCGTTTGGAAAAACATTTGCCAAATTTTGAAGAAAAAGAGACGGCGCTTAAAAGCTTCCATGCTGATGTGTAAATGGCGCAATAACGAAAAATTTTGAATTTAAAATACATGATTCAGCCTCAAATGCAGATGACTATTTTGGGGTTGATGATTAACACTGAATGTGAATAGATTGACCGCGTGAAAAGAGCACCCATCATTTTTCCTATCAATTTCTGAACCTTCATTTCGGTTTCGGCATATAACATTCATAAAATCTTTAATCTTTTTCAAGTAAAAATCGAGAGCATTAAAAATATGGCTGACAATAAAGTACACATCCTGTCTGAAGATTTGACCAATAAAATTGCTGCCGGTGAGGTGGTCGATAGGCCTGCCTCAATTGTGAAAGAACTGATTGAAAATTCCATTGACGCGGGGGCGGATGAAATTACAGTCGTGCTGAAGAAAGGCGGCAAACAGCTCATTCAAATCGTGGATAATGGTCTGGGCATGTCTCGGGAAGATGTTATTTTGGCAATTCAGCGCCACACGACGAGCAAAATTTCCTCTTACGATGATTTGCACAATATTCAAACGCTCGGTTTCCGCGGCGAGGCACTGGCGAGTATCGCTTCCATATCAATGATGGAGGTCAAAACTATTCCCAGAGGAGAAAGCGCCGGTACAGTGGTGCGCATCGACGGTGGTGTCGTTGAGGAAGTTGCGGACGCCGGTGGTGCTGCCGGAACTTCTGTGAGTGTGAAGAATGTTTTTTACAACACGCCGGCGCGCCGGAAATTTCTGAAAACGGACGAAACTGAGTACCGTCAGATTCTCCATGTTTTTCAGCGTTTCGCTTTAGCTTATTTTGATATCCGTTTTGTATTGTATCACAATGATCAGAAAATATACGACATGGCGCCTGCCGAGCCGGATATTCGGCTGATTGATGTGCTGGGGAATCGCTACAAAAATCAAATTGTGCGTGTGGAAGATAAAAGCGCGGTCATGGAAATCTGGGGCTTCGTGGGGAAACAGGATGTTGCCAAAAAGTCCCGCGGGGATCAATATCTTTTTCTGAATGGCAGATTTATTCAAAACAGAGCATTGAATCATGCGGTAATTTCTTCTTACGGCTCGATTTTGCCGCGCGGTGAGTTTCCGCTCTACGCACTCTTTTTAGAGCTCGATCCCCGACGAGTGGATGTCAATGTGCATCCTTCGAAAATGGAAGTAAAATTTGCCGATGAAAGGCTTATTTATGGCTTGGTCAGGAATGCTGTCAAACGGGCGTTGTCTTCGCACAACATGATTCCGGATTTTATGCCTGAAATGGACATTGCGCCGCAGCCGATAAAAAAAGAGCCTCAAACTTTTCTGGCACAGCAGACGACAATCCCTTTGTACGAAATGCACCCTATCTCCCGACCACAAATGGGCATTCAAAGCCAGGAAAGCAGTGCAATTCCGACTCATGTGCAGATTTCCGAAGAAATGAATGAACAGCAGCGACAACGTGAACATGCCTTACCGGTCAGTGAGAAAAAATACGAGAGGCCTAACGTATGGCAGATTCATAATCAATATATTTTATCGGAAATAAAAAGCGGCCTGATTATCATCGATCAGCACGTGGCACATGAGAGGATTTTATACGAGAAAGCATTACGCGCGTTTGAGCAAAGCAAACCAGCGTCTCAACAATTGCTTTTTCCACAGGTCGTGGAGCTGACTCCGGAGGAGTTTTCCTACCTGGAAGAGATGCTCCCATTCTTGGAAAAAGTTGGTTTTGTCATCAAGGGGTTTGGTGGAAATACGGTTGTTATCGAGGGGGTTCCGGCGGAAATAAAGATTGGCAGCCCTGAAAATATTTTGAGCGAGATCATAGACGAATATATCGAAAATAAAGATACCAGTCTGGACGTTCGTGACAATGTGGCAAAATCATATTCATGTAAAATGGCGATCAAAAAAGGGGAGTCACTCACACGCGAAGAAATGAATTTGCTCATAGATCAACTTTTCGCTACACAAAGTCCATATTTTTGCCCGCATGGCAGACCCGTGATTGTTAATTTATCGCTGGATGAGCTGGATAAAAGGTTTGGCAGGATTTAGCGAGAGGGTGCCTGAGCAAATGTTGCACCGCTAAAAAGACTAAATGAAAGGAGCTTTGAAAATGGAAAATCAATTGTCACCCAAAGAAAAGCTTTTTTTAGATAACTTTTTAGAAAATGCAAATGAACAGGGATACCCTTCAGGCTTTTCCTCTTTTTATGCAGTTTTGATATCCATTTTGGGGCTGATTTTGATCGTCGCTGTTGTAATAATCACTTTACGAAATATGAGTGATCGCGTTGTGTTTTGGGTTTTTGTGCCCGGAGTGATCAGCGGAATTGGAATATTTTTGTTTGGCTTGTTTCTGCTGAACTATTTGCAAAAGAGAAAAGAGCAGGAAAAGTTAGCCGCAATTATAAAAAAACTTTTATGATTTAGCTAAAACAGCCTATTGCTTATTTAAAAAATGTGGCTATCGATTTATCGAGTCGGAATTTTAGATGACAAATGTTATTTTTATCATTGGGCCTACCGCAGTCGGGAAAACCGAGCTCGGATTGTTGGTTGCTGAAGCGCTGGGAAATGCAGAGATCATCTCTGCTGATTCCCGTCAGATTTATAAATTTATGGACATCGGTACGGCGAAACCAACCCCGGAAGAGCTTGCCCTGATCAAACATCATTTCATAGATATTAAATTCCCTGATGAACATTACAGCGCCGGAAAATTCGGAAAAGAAGCGCGGGAGAGAATTCGCGCGTTGCAGGAGAGCGGAAAGCGCCCTATTGTAGTCGGCGGTTCCGGACTTTATATTCGGGCTTTGGTGGATGGATTTTTTGAAAAGCAAATTTTTGATCCGTCTTTGAAAGCGCGCCTGAAGGAGGAAATGAAGCAAAAAGGTGTTCATTTTTTGTATCGTCGTTTGCAGCAAGTGGACCCTGATAGCGCCGGGAAAATCCATCCCAATGACGGTCACCGTATCGTACGCGCGCTGGAAGTGTTTGAGTTGACTGGCGAGCCGTTGTCAAAATTTCAAAAACAGGTTGCCCACAAAGCCGATTTTAATCCGCTCTTTTTTGGGATTACCCGGGAGAGAAACGAATTGTATGAAATTATAGAGAGCCGCGTCGATAGGATGTTAAAAGCCGGACTTGTCAGGGAGGTGGAAGAGTTGAAGGCGCGTGGCTATGACGAAGCGCTCAACAGTATGCAGACGGTAGGCTATCGCGAAGTTTTTGATTATTTCCGCGGTACAATAGATTATGATGAAATGGTAGCTCTCATCAAGCAGCACACAAGAAATTATGCTAAACGACAACTCACCTGGTTTCGAAAAGATCAACGGGTACGATGGATTCACCTCCATCGCAATGAATCAGCGGAAAAATATACAGATGAATTCCTGATCTGGCAGGAAAAGCAATATTGCCTAAATCTTCCCTGACAATTTAGGTCAATAAACCACTGAAATGGGTTTTCATCAGCATAATCATCGATGAAATTTAATGCCGACTTTCCCACTAATCTCCGCAAGTATTCTTTGCTCGAAGTGTTAAATTAAGAAAATGATTAAATCAGGGAATAGATGCTCATTTTGCTTTGTCAAATTAACTGAATTATTAGAAAATTCCAAAACGCGAAAGCTTATAAATCATTTTTGTAAGGAGGAAATAATGAAACTCGCTCCCAAATTTACGATTACCCTGTCAATATTTTTTGTTCTGGCGATTATTTTTCCTGTCCATTCTCAAACTATTTCCGCTGATCTGATCAAGAAAAATATTCAAAAACGACTGAATGAGAGGAATGAACTCATTAAAGATTATCAGTGCGATTTGATCACGCATACCGTTTCTTCCACTCCGCGCGGCGACATGGAGAGGGAGAGTAAGTATCAGATTTATTTCAAAAGTCCGGACAAGCATAAAGCGGAATTTATCGAAGGCAAACGCGGAGGGCGTAAATATACGGCTGATGATATGAAACGCCGCAATGGCGATCGACGTGGACGTCGCGGAGGAGACAGGAGAGGAATGGGCGCTTACAGCGGATTAGGTAGTCCGTTTGATATTGGAAAATATCTGGATGAAATTTCCGTCGGTGGCACGGAAAATATTGATGGTAACGCAACGTACAAATTAAAGATCAAAGTGACTGACAAAGATGATCAGTTCAAATCCATTGTCGTGTGGGTGGATCAGAAGACATTTGATGTGGTCAAATACAAAGCAACGTTGAGACCAAATGAACGGCTTGATTCGGGCAGCGTGGAAATTACTTTTGCTCCGATAAGCCCTGAGGGAGTCTGGCTGCCCCAAAAAGGCACTTCAGAGCGGTACATGATTTTTAACACGCCGATGGGAGAAATGGAAATTGAGGCTGCAACAACGATTACATTTGAAAACTATAAATTTAATATCGGGATTAAGGACGAAATATTCGAAAGTGAAAAGAAATAAGAAGCTAATCTCAAAAATTCAGCAAAAAATGAAGATTCATGCCACATATTCAAAAGTGGAGAAGCGCAGGCTATGGTCCTCCCTGAAATTAGCTTGCGCTTTTTATATTCCTTCTTTACGATAAAAATCCAAAATTAAATCTATTGTTTCCTGGGCAGAGTCCGCCATGTGAATTAAATCCAGATCTTTTAAAGAAATTTTTGCTTCTTTCATAGTCACATTTTTGAGCCATTCCACCAGACCCTTCCAGTAATTACTATCGACCAAAATCACCGGGAAACGGTGAATTTTTTTTGTCTGAATCAAAGTGATAGCTTCAAAAAATTCATCCAAAGTGCCGAATCCACCCGGAAGAATGACGAACGCTTTGGCATATTTTACAAACATAACTTTACGAATGAAAAAATAGCGGAAATCCAACTTTACTTTCGCGTATGGATTGGGATCTTGCTCGAAGGGCAAATCAATATTCAAGCCGATGGACGTACCGCCTGCTTCAGCCGCACCGCGATTACCCGCCTCCATTATGCCGCCTCCCCCGCCGGTGATGATTCCGTATCCGTTTTTAACGGCTAATTTTGCAATTTCGCGCGCTAATTCGTATTCTGGGTGACCTTCAACGGTTCGCGCTGAACCGAACATTGTGATGCAATCTCCTACATGGGAAAGCTCTTCGAAACCCTCGACAAATTCTGAAATAATGCGGAATACGCGCCAGGAATCCTCAATGAATAATTTTTCAACCTGTCCGTTTACGTGGTTATTCGGGTTCTGGTACATGTGATTCGATTTCTCCTGTTTCTGTTTTTCTGTCTTTCAACTTCAATTAGGCACGTTTTGTATTAAAAAACGCCGTATTATCTCACGAGTAATAATTTTTTCACTTTACTGCCAAATTTTGATGTCAATTTATAAAAATAGATACCTGTTGGTAACGCTTGCCCAGATCGATTTGTTCCATTCCAAGTAAATTCATGTCTCCCGGCAGATAATTTTTCATTTGCCAGAACGTGCAATAACCTGCCATTGATGTCGTAAATTCCCAACCGCACATTTGACTGGGAACTGAGCTGGAAATTTTGTGACAGTGAGAAACTTTCAACTTTCTGTAATGAAGGTTCGCCTGCGACGCCTGTAGAAATAAAATTCTGTTGCGACATGGAAAAACGCAAGGGGTTTTTCAAATTTTCTGTCAGAATAGCTGCACTATCTGCTGGAAAGTTTTCT
>NATN01000028.1 GCA_002085355.1 Candidatus Zhuqueibacterota bacterium 4484_87
AATTTCCGGTAAACCACCATAAATCAGATATTCTTCAAGAAGCTCAATGAATCGATTACGAATTACATCAGGAATATCATTTTTCTCAATAAAATGCGAGAGAGTATGCAAACCAATCGGGCGAGTCAATTTTTTGAATTTTACTTCTATCGGAAATAACTTATCTTTTCGTATGATGAAATCAATTTCACTGCCACTTTTTGAGCGATAGTAGAAGATATTTTCTCTGCCAAAGTTATTAATTAATTCATTGAGAATAAAATTTTCAAATAGCGCACCAGCATCATTTCTGATATTGAGGCTATTGAAATTACTAAGTATTTGATTTCGAATGCCAACGTCAAACAAAAATATCTTCTTCATTTTAGTTATTTGGGTTCGAATATTGGTGAAATATGGGGGAATCAGATAAATTAATGTTGACAAGCTGAGATTCTCGAGATATTTTTTGACTTTTGGACGTTTCATTCCCAAAGTATTACAAATTTCTTCGATGTTCAACAAACCGGAAATTTGACTCGCCAATACAGCCAATAAATCATTGTAACGCAGGATATCATTGCTGCCCGAAATGTAGCGAATGTCTTTGTTGAGATACGTGTTCACATAATCTCTCATCAGCATCTTTTTCATCTCGACATCCTTTGTCAAAACAATTTCCGGTAAACCACCATAAATCAGATATTCTTCAAGAAGCTCAATGAATCGATTACGAATTACATCAGGAATATCATTTTTGTTTACATAAGCCAATAATGAATCATCCTTAAAATCAATAAATTCCTCAAAAGTCAAAGGAGTTAAATTAAATGAGATTTTTCTGCCAACCAATGAATCGCGAAATTTTCCTTTGACTTCAAACAAAAAAGAGCCAGTAACAATTAATTTCACTTTGTCCCGGTGAAAATCGTAGAGATATTTCAAAAAATTGGTCGGGTCACTTAGATATTGAATTTCATCGATTAAAAAATAACTTTTCGATTTTTCATTGCGAATAAATTTCAACAACGCTTTTGGGGATTGGGAAAGTTCTCTGAGAATATCGAAATCTTCCAGATTCAACATGAAGATATTAGTCGATTCAACTCCGTTAGCAAGAAGTTTATCTTTAAGCAATTGCAGAACAGTTGTTTTGCCCACTCGCCTCGGCCCATAAATTAAAATCATTTCATCGCGTTCAAGCCAGGGAGTAATTGTTTCAATTATTTTACGACTTTTTAGCATATTATTGTCAATAAAGTATTACTTTTTTGATTTAATTTATAAATAAAGTATAGGATATTCTTAAATATACAAAATTTAGCCTAAAAATCAAGTAGTTTTTTGTTCGATGGGAAAATCTAAAAATTTGGGACAGCAAATGCAGAATAAATTTCTTATATCATTTTAAATTGCACAAAATTTCGTTACCTAAAATTTCGCAAATCAAATCTAAACATCCGCGAAAATCCCTCTCAGCCGTGCGGAACGACCGCCTTCTTTTTGGCAGTTTATCCGCGTCCTATTTTTCAACCAAACCGCTCCCTGAATTCCGACGGTGTCATTCCGGTATATTTTTTAAATGCTGTGTTAAAAACAGATTTGGAATTAAAACCCGCATCGTAGGCGATGGCAAGAATGGAATAGTGGGAAAGTTTAGGATCGCTCAACCGCTGCTTTGCTTCTTCAATCCGGTGAGAGTTGATGAATTCAAAGAAATTCTTTCCGAAATGTTCATTGATGAGTTGGGAGAGCTGATAGGCCGGGATATTTAATCGTTCAGCCAATTCTTTGATAGTCAGCGAATGATTTAAAAAAGGCTTATCGGTTTTCATAATTTTCATCAGCCGATTTTTATACTTTTTGGCTTGTTCGTGCCCCAAAGGCGAAGTTTTGTATTTTTCCGCAGATTCCAACAGCTCGCCATGAGCAAAAATCTCCGGTTGTCGCCAGCCCATGTAACCGATGGAATAAATCATCACGGCGACGATCACGCCCATGACAGGATTCCCGATAAACCGATTTACGTTCATGAAATAGAGAATGTCAAAGATTGTGTTGATGACAAACACGCAAATGATGATGTAAAGAAATTTCTGAAGCCAGGAAAGCGTGACTTTTTCGATGGATGAAAATGAATTTTGGATACGCTGGCGATGCTTTTTTATCATCATCACCCCGGCAATCAGGTAAGGCGTCGTGTAAATCACGTGGCTGATACTCCAGAAATAATCGACTGGCGTAACAGTCACTTTTAAGCCTTCGAATCGCTGAATTTTATACTCCCCGTTTTTCAAGTAAAACGTAACTGTAAAAAATATCACGTTCAACAGAAACGGCAAAAAATGTAGCAGATATTTTTTCTTAAATTTGAAATCGGGGCGCGTCAGCAAAGTGACATAACCCAATATCAACGGTGCAAATAAAAAAGGTGTCGGATAAATGAGTAGTAGCAAATGCGGATATTGACGGTAAGCCCCTGTTTGTTCCAAAATGACATGGCCCAGGCTCATGGAAAACATAAATATAACCACGCCCAGAACGCGATTGGCTTTTTTATTTCCACGGTGAGAAGTCATTAAAAGGAAGGAAAGAAATAATCCCTGAATTGCCCCGAAACTGATGATGATTATGGTTAGGTTCATGTGGCTGTTTTTTAGTTCCTTTTTATAGCACGCGGATTGCGCGAATAAGACGGTTTTTCACGGATTTTTGATTTGCAAAAAATTGTTTGACCGCATCTATTTTCTGCGTGGTATTAAAAATTTAATTTTTAAACTCTCACAAAGACGCAGAGGCACAAAGAAAATAACTGTTTTAAAATCCTTGCATCTTTGTGGCTCCATGAGATTTTATTCCTTTGTCATAAGCCTTGTTCGTAAAGCAAATATAATACAAATTACATCCAATTTCAAGCAAAATGTCTTTTATTTGCATTAGCTCTATCTTTGGATTCTCACCTAGGCATAGAAAAATTTTTCAAATCTTTGAGTCCTGGAATCTTTGGGGCAAAACAATTTTTTCTCAAGAAAAGACTTGACATTTAGCGTTTATTTTGATATATTTCATTTGAATAGTTGCTCAAGTGTTAATGGTGAAAAAATGAATGAAAAAATCGAAATCTGCAAGACAAATATTGTCAATCATGGAAAAGTTAAAAAAGTCAATCAGGCATTGCCGAAAAATAGGGAAGTCGTTGAGCTATCCGAGACATTCAAAGTGCTCAGCGATCCTACGCGGCTGCGGATTGTTCTGGCTCTTTCCATGGAAGAACTTTGCGTCTGCGATTTGGCGACGATTGTGAATATTTCCATTTCCGCGATTTCTCATCAGCTTCGTCTTTTGAAAAGCCGAAAACTGGTGACTTATCGCAAGGAAGGCAAGATGGTCTATTACAAACTTGACGATGACCATGTCGTTAATCTGATTACGCAAGCGACTGAGCATGTCAGAGAATAAACTTTTTGAAAAATCAGGAGACATACATGAATAAAGAAGAAAAAGAAAATGGATTTGAAGGAAAATGGTTTCAGCACCCGCCGATGAGAAATGCGTTGATTTCAGGTCTGATTACCGGAATTGCATTTACGCTTTCCAACACCGGCGTGATTCCTGCATCTGCTGAAATAGCTCTTTTCATTGTCGCGATTATCATCGGAGGATATCACTGGACAAAAGAGGGGATCGAAGAGCTTATTGAAGAAAAAGAAATCGGCATAGAGGCATTGATGATTGCCGCGACTGTGGGCTCCGCGATACTGGGCATGTGGGACGAAGCTGCCTTTCTGGTTTTCCTTTACGGAGCCGCCGAAGGTCTGGAAGAATACACTTACGCCCGCACCAGGTCTTCGATTAGAAAATTATTGGACCTGGCACCTAAAACAGCTCGAGTCCTTCGCAACGGAAAAGAAATAACCATTTCCGCCGAGGAACTAAAGGTCGGGGATATTTTCATCGTTCGGCCAGGAGAATCGATCCCCACAGACGGCATAATTTTAAAGGGGAAATCCAGCGTGAACGAATCTGCTGTGACCGGAGAATCGATTCCGGTCGTGAAAAAAGAAGGAATGACTGTTTTCGCTGCCACAATTAACCACGAAGGCGCGTTGGAAGTGAAAACTACAGCCACGTTTGAAGACAATACTTTATCAAAAATGATCCATCTCGTTGAAGAAGCCCAGGAACAAAAAAGCAAAGCGCAGACTTTCATCGAACGATTTGGCAGACGCTATTCGCCGATGGTGCTTTTCAGTGCTTTTGCTATGATTGTTGTTCCGCTTCTGCTGGGTATTCCTGCAGCCGCATGGGCAAGCAAGGCGGTAGTGCTGCTCGTCGCTGCGGCGCCGTGCGCATTGATTATGTCCACTCCAGTGGCGGTCGCTGCTGCTATCGGAAAAGGCGGCAAAAATGGCGTGCTCATCAAAGGCGGTGTGGCTCTGGAAAATCTGGGTAAAATCAAGGCAGTCGCATTTGACAAAACCGGAACCCTCACCAAAGGCGAGCCCGTGGTAACGGATATTATTGCTTTTGACGATAACGAAAAAGAGATTTTGCAGCTATCAGCCAGCGTGGAAAACATGTCTGAGCATCCTCTTGCCAGAGCAATCGTAGCCCGGGCAAAGCAGGAAAAAGTAAAATTGCTGGATACAGTTGATTTTAAATCAATCGCCGGCTATGGCGCGCAAGCAAAAATAAACGGAAAACCATTCATTGTCGGCAAGCAAAGTCTATTTTCTTTGACAAATCAACGAGAGAAAATTCAGAAAACAATTGAGAAACTTCGCAGCGAAGGCAAGACAGTGATAATGGTCGGAATGCCCGAACAAATTAAAGGCATTATCGCTATACGCGATGAAATTCGATCGTCTGCCAAGGAAATGGTTGATAATCTGCACAAATTGGGGATAAAAGTTGCCATGCTCACCGGCGACAACAAGGCAACAGCGGAGGCTTTTGCAGAAATTCTGGGCATTGACGATGTTCGCGCAGACCTGAAGCCCGAAGAAAAAATCAGCGCTATCAAAGAATTGCAAAAGGAATTCGGTCAAGTGGCTATGGTTGGCGACGGCATAAACGATGCACCGGCTCTGGTGCAAGCGTCCGTGGGAATCGCCATGGGAGTCGCAGGAACGGATGCTGCCATCGAAGCGGCGGATATTGCGCTCATGGCAGATGATTTGAACAAAGTGACCTATGCACTAAAGTTAGGCAAAAAGACGAGAAAAATTAGTCTGCAAAATATTGTTTTCTCCTTGCTAATTCTGGCAACGATGATCCCTTCGGCACTGCTCGGTTTTTTAAGCATAGCAATGGCTGTATTTTTCCACGAGGCATCAGAGTTGTTGGCTGTGGCGAATGGACTGCGGGCGGGAAATACGAATGGTGTTGAGTTGAAGCCTGTTGGATAACATGCATTGCATCAAAATTTAGAACAGTTAGCCGGACATTTTTCAAAAAAATTGTCCGGCTTTTCTAATTATCATATTGGCTTGAATCAAAATTTAGCTGCGTTTCCGAAAGGAAGATTATTTGATTAAAAGAAGCTTGTTCGTTTTCGTCGTTTTGCCTGATGATATCTTCACGAAATACAGTCCGGAGCTGATAATTTCCTGCATTTCATTTCTTGCATTCCACTGAAATTTATGAACACCGGGCGACAACTGACCGGAAAATATTTTCTGCACTAATTTCCCGTTCACATCGTAAATACAAATAGTTGTATTTGTAGCTTTCCTAATGGCAACAGGAATGACAGTCTCCTGGTTGAACGGGTTTGGATAACAGGGAAGTAAATCAAAATTTTGCGGAATATCTGAAGGATCGGGCAACTTTTCGACGCTGACAGGCCCGTAGTCTTTTTCCATGCGGCGATACATCACACGAAAAGGCGGCGTGTCACCTTCAAGCCATACAACGTCAAAAATGTCCTGACGAAAGCTTTTGTAGCAAACGTTTGGCTGGCGGGCATTTACGTTCCTGGCGCTCACGGCAATCGGCTCAATTATAAAATGACCATTATGGTTTTGCGAATAAAAAATCGTATTACTGTCGCACCAGCAGACCGCACAGGATTGGACATAGACATCATCCACCGAAGGCGTAGGGTTTTGAGTTACCTGAATTACATCAGAATTATCCACTTCAAACCCGGAAGCAGAATACGAAAGCATCGCTGTAATAAAAGATGATTGGTCTGCTGATACAAAAGAAGCGATGATCGTATTGGTACCTGCGCTCAAAGATGCGGAATTGATCGAAACATTCGAAAATGGAAGTTCTCCGCCAAAACTTATGGATCCTCCACTGCTGTCAGCAGAGACATATTCTTCAATTGAGCTGAATCGGATTTTGCTGTCCCGCTGCCCGGAAGGGGCATCTGTCCAAAAAATGTAAATCAGATCCTGTTCAAAATACAGGTCGCCTGCAATAACCGGAAACTTGGATTGTTCATTTCCGTCGCTCAAACGAATGAACGTCGAAAGTGTCTGCCGCAAATCCCTACTGTAACGCTGATAGTAAATATGACTTAGATTGTCCTGTGACGCTTGATAAACCAGATTTACGGAATTTTTTGTCACCTCAATTGCCGGATGCTGAAGCGGCTCATCAAATGCCGGACTGACCCACAGTTTAAATGCAACGAGTGAGGATGTGCTCGTATCGGGAGTCAATAAACAAATGGCAATCCGGTCGCCGTTTTCTCCTATCCAGCAGCCATAAATCTGATCGTCTTGTCCGATAGCAAGCGAGGGCTCGCTGCCAAAATCCAATAGGTTGGGTATTGTCCAATTGATGCCGTCGTCACTGAAAGTTAATTTGATCGCAGACCTGTGGTTCGAACTGTCCTGAAAAATAACGACACGGCGGTCAAGTGATGTTCTGACGATTTTTCGCGCGCTATTAGGGGCAAGCGCATCAGGGCAATTTGTTTCTCCGATCTGCACAGCATCTTCTGCTATAGCCGGGAAAAAGTTTATCATCTGCATCGTGAGCATTAAAAAGACGGCGATTTTTATACTGGTGCCAACTTTTTGGGAAGCTTCAAAATGGCGGGCTTGACTGGATTTGTGTTTCATGATAAATCCTCCTCAATTTTGAAAAGAATTTAATTCGAGCGCGGGGAGAATGCGAGCTGGATGTGATTTAGGTTTTGAAATTTCTCCGGCTTTTATTAAGGGTTTTTAAAATTGGTGAAGAATATTCATTTTGAAAAGAAAATTGTATTGTAAAAATATTTTTCCGACACTAATTCGGATAATTTCATCAGCAAGAGGCGTGAATTGTAGGCAGAAGTTCTATTGCACCGTATAACTGTCTAACTGTTTGGATTTTGAATTTGTTCATTTTTTTTCTTGCCTTTTTAAATTTATTTATTATATTATATTTAAAAATATTACAAATCAGTAATAACAATAATTTGCAATCGTTTTTAAATAGAGCATACTTTCATAATCTCACTAAATTATTAACCCAAACGGGGAGGAAATGCTATGGATGTCGTGTTACTATCCCGCCTTCAATTCGCTCTAACGATTGGATTCCACTTTCTTTTTCCGCCGCTCACACTCGGACTTTCATTCATCATCGTCATCCTGGAAACTCTTTATTTAAAAAAGAGGGATGAGGTTTATCGAAATCTGTCCTCATTTTTGGTAAAGATTTTGGGCCTGATTTTTGTGATCGGTACGGCAACGGGAATCGTAATGGAGTTCTCTTTTGGTACCAACTGGTCAAATTATTCCAGGATCGTTGGCGATGTTTTTGGAGCGCCGCTGGCTGCGGAAGGAGTATTCGCCTTTTTTCTGGAGTCCATGTTTTTAGGCGTACTGGTTTTTGGCAGGAAAAAAGTGTCAGAGAAATTTTATTGGTGGTCAGCATTCTTTGTATTTTTTGGTTCCCATCTATCAGGTCTCTGGATCATCATTGCAAATTCCTGGATGCAGACGCCGGCAGGATATATTATGCAGGATGGTCGCGCAATTTTGGACAATTTTTTCGCCGCTGCAGTTAACCATTCCACTTTTGTACGCTACAGTCACACGATTCTTTCGGGCTGGATTATGGGAGCGTTTTTTGTGGCAGGAGTGGCAGCCTGGTACCTCCTGAAGAACAGAAATTTAGCAGAAGCAAAAGTTGCCATGAAGCTTTCAGTAATTATTATTTTAATCGTATCGGTGGCGGAGTTATTTGTTGGACATTGGCATTCAGTGCAGGTCGCAAAAACTCAACCTGCAAAATTAGCTGCTTTTGAGGCGCTTTATGATACACAAGAGGGGGCGCCGTTGGCAGTTTTTGGTATCCCAGATGCCAAAAATCAAAAGAATCATCTGTACATAGGCCTTCCCAAAATGCTCAGCTTTTTGCTTTATTTCGACGCCGATGCAAAAGTGTTGGGCTTAAACGAATTTCCGGAAGGCGACAGACCGCCTGTCTTTTTGACTTTCATGTCCTATCATATAATGATTATTCTGGGGACTCTTTTTATCCTGTACGGCCTTATCGGAGTTTTTCTGCTATTCAAGGATAAAATCTGGGATGCAAAGTGGTATTTGAAATCTCTGATCATCGGAATTGTGCTTCCGGTGTTCGCCATTCAATTTGGCTGGATTACAGCGGAGGTTGGGCGGCAGCCATGGGTGGTTTACGGGATTTTGCGCACGAAAGATGCTGCATCAGTGGTAGTTCCAGCCGGACAAATTTTGTTTTCATTAATCATGTTTGGCTTGATTTACCTTTTGTTATTCATCATGTTCATGCGTTATCTGTTAAAGATCATCAGAAAAGGACCTCAGCAAGTTGCTGCATAATTTCGTTGCAATGGGAAAAAATGTGTTTCGAATACCACAATCCAAGATAGGAGGTTTCTATGGAAACAATTGATTTATTAAGGAATATATGGTATCTGCTTATTGGCGTCCTGCTCGCTGGCTATGCCATCCTGGATGGCTTCGATCTGGGAATTGGCACATTGATGCCTTTCCTGGCAAAAAGCGAAAAGGATAAAAGATATTTGTACAATTCCATCGGCCCTTTTTGGGACGGAAATGAAGTCTGGCTGCTCACAGGTGGCGGTGCGCTCTTTGCCGCATTCCCTCATGCTTATGCAACTGTTTTTAGCGGATTTTATCTGGCTTTGATGCTGGTGCTGTTTGCGCTGATTTTTCGCGCTGTTTCTCTGGAATATTGGCATCATTCCACAGAAAATAAAAAATTGTGGGAATGGACTTTCATCATCGGTAGCTTTCTACCGGCACTACTTTTTGGCGTAGCGCTGGGAAATGTTGTTGTCGGTGTTCCGCTGGATAGTCACATGGAATTTACAGGTTCGTTTTTCACGTTGCTTCGGCCGTTTCCCTTGATTATCGGATTACTTGGGCTGGTAGCAATTTTGCAGCACGGCTTGACTTATGCAATTTTAAAAACGGAAGGCGATCTACAGAAGCGTGCTCGGTCTTTGCTCAATACAATTTGGTTAGCTTTCATTGTTCTTTTTCTGTTGAGCTTTGTCGCTGCCATCATCTGGCTTCCCTTTGCGATCAAAAGCATTCTCGGCTGGGTCTTTGCTGTGGTGGCTTTAATCGCTTGGTTTTTAATCAAATACTATGCTAAAGCAGAGCAGGATGGTAAAGCATTTTTCATGTCTTCGCTTTTGTTTGCTGCGTTATGGGGAATAGTTGGCGCAGTCCATTTCCCGAATTTAGTGCGCGCGATTGATGAGGCTAATAGCATCACTGTTGCAAACGGTTCGTCTTCACAATTGACGCTGACGGTAATGTTGATTATTGCAATCATTGGTATGCCGCTGGTGATTTTTTATACAGCGTATATTTATCGCGCATTCAAAGGAAAAGTCGTACTGGACGAAGAGGGTTATTGATTTTTGCTAACCTGTCCTTTGAGAAGGAAAATCTTCAATATTTAGTCAAAATCCCCCTGTGATAATTTGCAGGGGGATTTTTGGTGGTGAAGTGATAAATGGCTTGCTTTTTTATGCAAAAAAGTAATATATTTATCGATGCCAAAGTTATCGTCCAGCCTTTAATCTCAAAACTTTGGCTGTTCGATCCTTTGCGGCGAATGAATTATAAAATAGTTGGAAAAAAATATGTTCGGCGAAAAACTTGATAGCGATACATTCTGGAAATTGATCATTGGATTTTTAATTCTTATGATCGCGTATCTGCATTATGCAACATCAACAGATTTGCATTATCTGCATGAGATTTATCGTGCGCTTTTTTTCCTGCCCATTATTTTGGCTGCTTTTCGATTTCAATTGCGCGGAGGCCTTTTTTCATCTCTAATCATTATCGCCATTTACATTCCACACGTTGTTTTTCAGTGGGGCGGTGATTTATTTTATAATTTCAGCCGTTTCGTGCAAATGATTGTGTATTTGATTGTCGGCATTGTTGCCGGTGTTCTGGCACAACGCGAACGCAGAGAACGCGATAATTATCAACGCACAGCCGAGGAACTGGAAAAGTCATATAAAAAATTGCAGATTCAATCTGCAAAGGTCGCTGAGATTGAAGACAAGTTGCGTGACGCAGAAAAATTGTCCGTGCTGGGCGAATTAGCGGCGAGTCTGGCGCACGAAGTGCGGAATCCGCTGACGTCTATCTGGGGTGTGATGGAAATTCTACGCGATGAATATGAGACCACAGGAAAAAAGAGTGAGTTTGTCGATGTGCTTTTTAAAGAAGTCAATCGATTGAATCAGGTGGTGGAAAATTATCTGACGTTGGCACGAAAGACCGATCTATTGCGCCAGTCCTGCGATCTGGCGGAAATTTCCAAATCAGTTGTTTTTATGCTCAATCACCGTGCCAAAAAGCAGCACGTCAAAATCAATGTTGATTTTTCACCACAGCCCTTTCTCGTTACCGCCAATGAAAATCAACTTCAGCAAATTCTCATTAACGCCATACTTAACTCACTCGCTGCCATGCCCGATGGCGGTGAGATAGTTTTGAAGGGAGAGATACTCAAAGATAAAAGAAAAGAGTTATCCATCATTGATACGGGGGTAGGTTTTTCGCCTGATTTGGCAGCAAAAATATTCAAACCATTTTTTACAACAAAAAAAGATGGCACCGGATTGGGATTGAGCATCATCAAGCGAATCGTTGATGAAAATCATTGGGATGTAAAGATTGAAAGTGAGAAAAATAAAGAGACGACACTGACAATCACTTTCAGTGAATGAAAGTTTATATTAGGATTTGTTCAAAAACAGATAACTAAATTTCGACGGGAAATGCATGGAAAAGAATCAAAAAATTCTGCTCATTGACGATGACGAAAGTCTGAACAAAGTGCTCTCGTTTCAATTAAATCAAATGGGCATGAACGTCAAGACTGCGCTAGACGGCGCGAGCGGCTTGAAACTATTCAATGAAATTTCATTCGATGTGGTCATCACGGATTTGCAGTTGCCGGATGTTTCCGGAATGGAATTGCTGGAAGAAATTCGCCGACTCGATAAAAATGTGATTATCATTATTATTACCGCGTTTGGCACTGTCGAAAATGCCATTGAAGCAGTCAAAAAGGGCGCAGATGACTATTTGACCAAACCGTTCGGAAAAGAGACGCTTCGTTTTGTCATTGAAAAAGCGCTGCGACTTCGCGAATTGCAGCAAGAGAATATGCAACTTAAATCGGAATTGTATCAGAAATACGATTTTTCCAATATTATCGGGAAAAGCGGCCCAATGCAGGATGTGCTCAAATTAGTGGGTCAGGTTGCCGAAAGCGACGCCACCGTACTCATTCGCGGAGAGAGCGGAACAGGCAAGGAGCTTATTGCCAGGGCTCTGCATTACAATAGTTTGCGCAAGAATAAGCCCATGATTACCGTGAATTGTCCTTCCATTCCGGAGAGTCTGATCGAGAGCGAACTTTTCGGACATGTGAGAGGGGCTTTCACCGGAGCACTCCGCGATCGAAAAGGTAAATTCGAATTAGCGGAAGGAAGCACGATCTTTTTGGACGAGATTGGTGATCTGAAACTGGATTTGCAAGCGAGATTGTTGCGAGTTTTGCAGGAAAAAGAAATCGAGCGCGTGGGAGATTCCAAGCCCATTCGAGTTGATGCCCGGATTGTTGCTGCTACGAATAAAAATCTGGAAACTATGGTGGAAACCGGTGAGTTTCGTGAAGATTTATATTACCGATTAAATGTGGTGACAATTGTCGTGCCGCCTTTGCGCGATCGCAAGGAGGACATTCCATTCCTCGTTGATTTTTTCATTCAAAAATATAGTCAAGGGCGTCAGATTCGTTTGAATGACGACGCACTTTCTCTGCTCCTGCAGCACAACTGGCCCGGTAATGTGCGGGAACTGGAAAATGCCATTGAACGGGCGATAGTCACATCGCCGGATGGCATGATTACAATAGACCTGTTGAAACCGGTTGCCCTCTATCAACCGCGACGACAGGAGTCGATTTCTGTGAACAGATCCCTGCAGGAAATCGAACGAGATGCGATAAAAGATGCTCTTAAACGAGCGAACGGAAATCAAACTAAAGCTGCGCGACTCTTGGGAATACCGCGCCACGTTTTGTTGTACCGAATGAAAAAATATGGAATGAATGAATAAGTTTTTACCGCGGAAATATTTTTCAAAATGCTAAAGAGATTCAAATGATCAAGATTAAAAATTGAAATTGAGCGGTTGATGAAAATGATTTTGTTAAATTTGTAAATCGATTGTAACATAGGATGTATATCTTTCGCAGTTCGGAGTAGTTTGGTCATTTGAATCTGGGGTTTGTGGATTAGGATTTTTATCAATTTGAGAGCACAGAAAGAAACGCTACATTAAGTGACAAAACAATATGAGGAATAAGCATGTCCGCCAAAATCATGATTGTTGAAGATGACCCGGATATTTGTGATATTCTGAGTTATAACCTGGAAACAGCGGATTTTGATCCGATAATTTTCCACAACGGGAAAGATGCGCTGAAAGCCTGTATCAGCGATCCGCCGGCTTTAATTCTGCTCGATCTCATGTTGCCGGGCATGAATGGTCTTGAATTTACTCGCACTATTCGCAGAGACAACAGATGCCAGGATTTACCAATTATCATGATTACTGCGCGGTCCGAAGAAATGGATGTTTTGCACGGACTGGAACAGGGCGCAGACGACTACATCACTAAACCTTTTCGACCCAAAGAAGTGGTCGCCCGCGTCAAAGCGCTGTTGCGGCGGCGTCTTCGTGAAGAAGATAAAATATTTCAATGGAAAGAATTGGTGGTCAATTTTTCACAGCGACATGTGACGTTGAACGGTAAAGACCTGGAATTGACGCCCAAAGAATTTTTGTTGCTCGAAGCGTTAATTGAAGCGCGCGGGCGGGTATTGTCCCGCGATCAGTTGCTGGATAAAGTGTGGGGCTTTGATTATTACGGCGCTCCCCGAAC
>NATN01000029.1 GCA_002085355.1 Candidatus Zhuqueibacterota bacterium 4484_87
CGCTTATCCCCGGGAAATTGACTATGCTGCATTCCGGACGATTGCTGATCGCGTTGGTGCAAAACTGATTGCCGACATCGCCCATCCGGCGGGATTGATCGCTTCAGGTCTAATTAAAAGTCCGATTCCCCACTGCCATCTGGTCACAACGACAACGCACAAAACTCTGCGCGGGCCTCGTGGCGGTATGATTTTAGTCGGTAAAAACGAAGAAAATGACATGGGAATCACGACTCCCAAAGGGAAACTGAAAAAAATCGGACAGATCGTTGACTCCAATGTATTTCCCGGATTTCAGGGAGGTCCTTTGATGCATGTGATCGCTGCCAAGGCAGTTGCATTCAAAGAAGCGTTGCGACCCGAATTTAAAGAATACTCCAAACAAGTTATCAAAAACGCCAAAGCATTGGCGAACAAATTAATGGAAATGGATTACAACCTTGTATCTGATGGCACAGACACACATTTGATGCTCATTGATTTGCGCAACAAAGGTCTGACCGGCAAGCAAGCGGAAAAAGCCCTGGAAGAGTCGGGTATTACCGTAAACAAAAACATGGTTCCCTTTGACGACCAGAGTCCGTTTGTAACCAGTGGCATCCGAATCGGGACGCCAGCTTTGACTACGCGCGGGATGAAAGAACCGGAGATGGAACAAATCGCCGAGATGATTGACGAAGTGCTGATGAATATTGACAGCGAAGACATTCAGCAAAAAATCAAAGCGCGCGTTTATGAACTGTGCCAAAAATTTCCCCTCTATCCCAAATTTGAATAATTATGAGGGTTCATTATGCGTTGTCCATATTGCGGTTATGAAGACAGCCGGGTCATTGATTCACGGGCAAAAAACGACGGGCGCATCATTCGCCGCCGCCGCGAATGTCTGGCATGTCACAAACGATTTACAACAAAAGAATACATCGAAGAGACGCCGATTCTGGTCGTCAAGGCTGATCTGCGTCGTGAGGCATTCAATCGTGAGAAACTGAAGCAAGGCATTTTGGTCGCCTGCGCCAAACGGCCTATTTCCATCAAAAAAATCGATGAATTGGTTGAGCAGGTAGAAAGTTCTCTGAAAGATAAATCCATCGATGAAATTTCTTCGCAGGAAATCGGCTTGATGGTCATGGAACGCCTTAAAAAAATAGACCATGTCGCTTACGTGCGTTTCGCTTCAGTCTATCGAAAATTTCAGGACAAAGAGGAATTTTTGGAAGAGTTGCAAGGATTAAATTAGTAAAAAACCAAACTATAGACGATTAATTGATAAAAAATGAGATCGAGGTACTATGAGGTTAAAGAAGCTTACTTTCAAAGGTGGTGTTCATCCTCCCGAATATAAGGAGCTTGCCGAGGATAAAGCAATTGAAGTGATGCCGGCTCCTGAATTCGTTGTAATCCCGATTCAGCAGCACATCGGTGCGCCCGCGGAACCAGTAGTAGCTGTGGGCGATGAAGTAAAAATTGGCGACGTCATTTGTCAAGCCAAAGGCTTTGTATCGGTTCCCTCTCATGCAACAGTCTCCGGAACTGTGAAAGCCATCGAGCCTCGCCCCCACCCTGTCGGCGGAAATGTTTTATCCATCATTATCGAAAACGATGGCAAAGATGAATGGTCTCCTGATGTTGCTTTTGATGAAAAATATGCGGAACTGGACGCGGACGAAATGAAAAAACGCATTCTGAACGCAGGCCTCGCTGGTATGGGCGGCGCGACATTTCCCAGCCACGTCAAATTATCTCCTCCGGCGGATAAGCCGATTGATACGTTTATTTTGAACGGCGCTGAGTGCGAGCCTTATCTCACAGCGGACCATCGGATGATGCTGGAAAAGACGCGCGACATTCTGGAAGGCGTCAAAATTATTATGAAAATTTTGAATTGTAAAAATGGTTACATTGCTATTGAAAATAATAAACCGGATGCAGTTCGTGCCATGCGCCAGGCAGTGAAAGAAATGAAAATGGACGTGGAAGTCGTCTCCCTGCCGGTGAAATATCCACAAGGTGCAGAAAAACAACTGATCAAAGCAATTACGAACCGTAACGTCCCTGCGGGTGGATTGCCCATGGATGTCGGCTGCCTGGTGCACAATGTCGGCACGGCCAAGGCAATTTACGATGCTGTTTCTTCAAAAAAACCACTCATTGAACGGGTCGTCACCGTGACGGGACAAGGAATCAAAGAACCGAAAAATGTGCTCGTTCGCATTGGTACGCCGTTTGAAAAAGTAATTGAGTTTTGCGGCGGCGTGACAGAAAATACTATTAAAATAGTCAATGGCGGTCCCATGATGGGAATCGCACAGTTTTCAATGGAAGTCCCTGTGATCAAAGGTACCTCGGGAATTCTGGCGCTCACAGACAAAGAAACCGGGATGCGCGACCCGGATCCCTGCATTCGCTGCGCCCGTTGCGTGGATGTGTGTCCCATGAATCTGCTGCCCAATGAAATGGCGCGTCAGATCGAATACAATAATTTCGACGAAGCGCATCAATTAGGGGTACTGGATTGCATCGAATGCGGCTCCTGTTCATTTATCTGTCCGTCGCGCATTCGACACGTGCATCTTTTCAAATACGCTAAAATGGAAGTAACGAAAAAGCTCAAAGCCCGAGCTTAAAAATATAATTGAAATTTTGCTCAAACCAAATCGTGAAAAATTATTGACAATTCTTTACTAACCGAAAGACTTGTAGGGAAAGAAGCAAATGGAAAATCGATTAGTAGTTTCAGCCTCACCGCATATTGCTCACAAGGATTCTGTGAAGAAAATCATGTTTGGGGTCGTTATTTCACTACTGCCAGCAGCAGTGGGCGGAGTATATTTTTTCGGAGCAAAGGCGGCATGGGTGATTGTTCTGGCGATTCTCTCGGCAGTAATTACCGAAGCGCTCATTGAAAAATTAACAAAAAAACCTATCACTATTGCAGACGGCAGTGCGATTGTCACCGGGATTTTGTTGGCATTTAACGTACCACCGGAAGTGCCTTGGTGGATTCCGGTGATTGGTTCTGCTTTCGCCATCGCTATTGGTAAAGTTCCTTTTGGCGGATTAGGTTACAATCCCATGAACCCTGCTTTGTTGGGACGGGCTTTTTTGCTCGCTTCATGGCCTTCACACATGACAATTTTTAAAACTGCACCCAAGGACGGGAGCCTCTCCGGAATAAATTTGGCCGCTATTAAGAGCTATGGTCTTGATGCAATCACTTCTGCCACACCGCTGAATGTCTTTAAAACACAACGCGGTATTCTGTTCGAGTGGCACGATGTGCTCAAAAGCGGCATGGAAAATCCGGCGCTGCAAGCAAAAGCAGACCTTGCCAACAATGCTATTTCACAACTTTCTGACTCCTATGCCAATCTGTTCTGGGGAAGGGTCGGCGGATGTGTCGGAGAAACGTCGGTATTTCTACTGCTCATTGGCGCCCTTTATTTGATCTATAAACGCTACATCGGTCTGCGAATTCCGCTGACTTACATCGGCACTGTCGCTGTGTTAACATGGCTTTTTGCAGGAACGGAAGGCCTTTTTAGCGGTGATCCCTTGTTTCACGTGTTGTCAGGAGGACTCATTTTAGGCGCCTTTTTTATGGCAACAGATATGGTCACATCGCCAGTGACGCCCAAGGGGCGCATCTGGTTCGGAGTTGGCTGCGGCGTCATCACGGTCATTATTCGTCTGGTTGGCGGCTATCCCGAAGGCGTCTCCTACTCCATTCTGTTGATGAACTTAACCGTACCTTTGCTTGATCGATACACAAAACCGAAAACTTTTGGAAAGGTGGAGCAAAAATGAAGGAAATTTTTAAATTAGGCGGGATTTTATTACTGGTTACAGCGCTTGCCAGTGGTGCCCTGTCCATGGTTAATAAAATCACCAAACCAAAAATTGAAGAGCAGAAAAGACTGGTTGTCGAACGTGCGCTGATTGCCGCTCTTCCTACGGCAGATCCAAAAGCAATTGAAAAAGTGATTGAAAACGACGAGATACTTTACTACATCGGCTACACGACGCAGGAAAAAACAGACATTGCCGGCTACGCTTTTGTTGCCAAAAAGGCCGGATACTCCAGCGTGATCGAAACCATGGTCGGTGTTGATACCACAGGCAAAATTATCGGCATCAAAGTGATGGAAGAGAAAGAGACACCAGGACTGGGTACAAAAATCGAAGAAATCAAATACGGCGAGAGCGCTCCCTGGTTTCAGCTCCAATTCATCAATCGCTACGCCGGAGAGTTAGCCGTGGATAAAGATAATGGGCCGATACGTTCCATTACCGGCGCGACGATTTCTTCGCGCGCTGTTACAAATTCCATCAAAGAAGGGTTGGAACAACTGGAAAAACGCCTCGGCGGTTTCAAAAAACAAGCAAATCCGACACAAACTGAACAAGTAAGTTAGCATGAGGATGATTAAGTTATGTCGATGATGAGTGAATTTTCAAAGGGATTTTACAAAGAAAATCCGGTATTCAAATTGGTTCTGGGACTTTGTCCCACGCTTGCGGTCTCCAATTCCGTGCAAAACGCAATCGGGATGGGCGTCGCTGCAACTTTCGTATTGATTATGTCAAATGTTATCGTTTCTCTCATTCGCAAAGGCGTGCCCAAAAAGATTCGTATTCCCATCTATATCGTGGTCATTGCGACGTTTGTTACAATTGTAGATCTGGTTATGGCAGGTTTTGCCCCTGCCCTCCACAAATCTCTGGGAATTTTCGTCCCGTTGATTGTAGTGAACTGTATTATTTTAGGACGCGCCGAAGCATTCGCCGGTAAAAATCCGGTTTTCTATTCTTTCCTCGACGGACTGGGAATGGGACTGGGTTTTACTTTCGCCCTGACAATAATTTCCATCGTCAGAGAGCTACTGGGCAATGGTAGTCTCTGGGGCGTTCCTTTAATGCCACCCAGTTTCGAACCGGTGTTGCTCCTCATTCTACCCCCCGGTGCATTTCTGACGCTGGGATTGTTTTTGGGATTTTTTAACTGGTTAGACGCGAAACGAGACGCCTGAAAAAAGCTTTCTTTTGGAGGATAAGATGGATTTAAATCATTTGTTTGTCATCACCATTTCCGCGATTTTTATCAACAACTTTGTGCTGAACAGATTCCTTGGCATTTGCCCTTACATCGGCGTATCCAAAAATATGGACTCAGCAGTAGGTATGGGCATGGCTGTGGTTTTTGTTATGACGTTAGCGTCTATGGTAACGTGGTTGATTTATGATTTCATGCTCAAACCCACAACTTCAAATATTTTTTATATCATTTTTTCAGCCAAAGAACCGCCGGATCTGACGTACCTGAAAACGATCGCTTTCATCCTGGTGATCGCCTCCTTGGTACAATTCGTAGAAATGGTCGTACAAAAAGTCAGTCCGACATTGTACAAATCGCTGGGAATTTATCTCCCGCTAATCACCACAAACTGTGCAATTCTAGGCGTGGCATTTTTGAATTTGGACGAAAATTTCAATTTCATCGAAAGTATCGTCAATGGTTTTGCTGCGGGCGTCGGTTTTACCCTGGCGTTAGTGCTGATGGCAGGAATTCGCGAAAGACTCGAATTAGCGCCTATTCCCAAGCCGTTGCGCGGAGTCCCCATCGCCTTTTTGATGGCAGGATTGATGGCCATTGCGTTTTTAGGATTTTCCGGATTAAAGCTATAAATTCAAAAACCGTCTTGCTTTAAAGTGTTATTAGTTAAAATAGCATCGCTATTTTGAAAAAAGCCGAATTTCTCATCGAAGTTCGGCTTTTTTCTTTGGCATAACATTTGCGCAAATTATAAGCAAACGAAGTATTTTTGTGTATTATAATTAATAGGAGAGAAGATGATATTTCCCACATAATAAACGAGCTATTTGAATTATTGTTTATACTAAAGTTAACGTGATTTTATAAATTAATTCTTTAATCACTTTTTTAAAATGAATCAATTTTTCGCTAATTGCATTCTTATTTGGTATTAGAACTGAAAATCAAAAAACACTTAATTTTCAAAATGAAATGATTGCGGCAAAATTACTATCGGAATTTCAAAGGAGCAAGATACGGTGAAGACAGGGGGCAAAAAAGACAGAAACGCTCTTCAGGGAACAGATGCTGTTCTGTCGGCTGCTTTTGAAAAAGTGGACCATGGCGTCGCAATAACAAATGCCACCGGAGAAGTCATTTTTTTGAATCGGAAATTTTCAGAACTGGTTCCGTCAGCACGGCAAGAAGCTGTTCCCTTTTCATTGAAAAAAATTATCGAGACACATTCACTATTTTTACAATCAAATGAAATTTTTGATCCTCAAAAATTATTTCAATTGACGGACGGTAGAAAGAAAAAGCTCATGCTAAAATCTGATTTGGGCGTTGCGGTTGATTTATTTATTTCCCGCATTCATAGCGAGAATGAGAATTCCCACTATTTGCTTGAAGTCACTGCTGCAAGCAAAGAAGAGGACACGACAGATTCCAACAATTATGAAGAAATGCTTCTAAAACTGCTACTGGAAACAGCGCCGTTCGGTATTGAAATTTACAATAGCACAGGAATACTAACACAGGTCAATAGTGCCTGGGAAAAAACCTGGAATATCAGTGCAGAAAACTTTGTGAATCAGTACAATATTTTGACTGATGATGTGCATAACGGTTCTCACGGGCTGATCTTAAAAGCTTTTTCCGGTGTAAATTCCCGTATTCCGGCGATGTTGCTCTCGCGTGACTTTCGCAACCTGCACAGTAGCCAAAAATGGATCCGTCAAACCGCCATTCCGATGAAAAATAAATCCGGCGCTGTGAAAAGAGTGATTGTCATCCAGGAAGATGTCTCCCAACAAAAAGAGGCGGAATTTGCTCTTCGATTTTCCGAATCGGAGTTCCGAATCATCTGGGAAAAATCTCCGCTGGGAATGCGCCTTACCGACGAAAATGGCATCATCAGGCGCGTGAATCCGGCATTTTGTGATTTAGTAGGAAAGTCCGAAAATGCGCTTTTGGGAAAGCCGTTATCTGTTGCCTATACCGAAGGGCAAGGAAGACACATCCTTGAAATGCACAAGAAAAAATTTCACGAACGCACCGTAGCGACTCACTTTGAAACTGAAATTACACTCTGGAATGGCAAGAAACTCTGGCTGGAAGTTTCGAATTCGTTTTTCGTGCAGGTGAATGGCAAGACGCTCCTGCTGGGAATCTTCCGGGACATTTCGCAGAAAAAAAATTACGAAATTGCTTTGAAAACCGAGCAACAGTACTTTGAAAGTCTTTTTCAAAATTCGCCCGAAGCCATCACATTGACCGATTCCTCTGGTAAAATAAAACGCATCAACGATGCGTTCTCCCGCTTATTCGATTTCTCGGAAAAAGAACTTCTGGGCGAATCTGTGGATGACACTATTGTACCTGATGAAGACAGAGATAATGGAAAAGAAATAACCCGCAAAGCTTCTAACGGAGAAATCATTTTCACTGAAGCAAAACGGATGCGAAAAAACGGCGATCTCATCGATGTGTCGATTCTGGCGTCTGCAGTGGACCCGACCGATAAAAAATCCGATCTGTATCTCGTTTATAGAGATATTCGTGAACACAAAAAGACAGAACGAGAGCTACAGACATTGCTCCGGGAAAAAGATATTCTTTTGAAAGAAGTTTACCATCGAGTGAAAAATAATTTTCAGGTTATTTCAAGTTTGCTAAATTTGCAGGCAAAAGGGATTTCTGACGAAAAAGCAAAGAGGCTGTGTCGCGAGAGTCAAAACCGAATTCGCACCATGGCACTTGTTCATGAAAAACTGTACCAATCGCCGGATTTGTCCAATATCAATCTGAAAGAGTATTTCAGTTCGCTCATTCATAGCCTTTACCGTTCTTTGCAATCAGAGAATAATTCTATCCGTCTTTCTTTGGACATCGATGCAATTGAGCTATCTATCGACCAGGCAATACCCTGCGGACTCATTGTGAATGAAATTTTTACTAATGCGATGAAATATGCATTTCCTGAAGGCTATTCAGGAAATGCAGAAATAGCAGTCACGTGCAAAATGACCGCGGACAATCAGATCAAACTAACGATTCGTGATAATGGCAAGGGTATCACTGAAAATTATTCACCCATGGAATCCAAGTCGCTGGGAATGCGTCTTGTCCATTCGCTTGTCGAGAATCAATTAGAAGGTTCAATCGATGTTACAAACAAAAACGGGACAGAGGTCCACATATTATTTTCAAAGTAAAGGATAAAAAACCAGTCGGAAAAATGAAGTCATAAATTCCCGGCGGACAAAAAGGGGCATCAACAAGAATGACAACTCAGGAAAACAGCTTATGCAGACTCCTCGAATATTAGTCGTTGAAGACGAAGCCATCATTGCTTTGGAAATTAACATGATATTAGAATCACAGGGTTTTACCGTGACTTCCATAGCAACATCCGGAGAACAAGCCGTTGAATCGGCTCGTGAAAATTTGCCAGACCTTGTGCTGATGGATGTACGCATCCGAGGTGAATTTGATGGTATCAAAGCGGCGGAAAAAATTCAAAGCATTAAAAAGATTCCTGTCATTTTTCTTACTGGCAATACGGATCTCATTTCAGAAGGACAACTTAAACAGACTAATCCAGTGGCGGTGTTAAGCAAACCGGTGGCGGAGTGGGAGCTTCTGGACGCAATTCAGGATGCTCTACTCGCTGATAATGGCAAGAATTGACGGGAAATAAAATGAAGCCTGTAACCAAGGAACCCAGAATTTTGATCGTAGAAGAGGAGGCGATCATCGCTCTGGAGCTGAAATTGAAATTGGAATCTCTGGGTTTTCGATATATTGAAGCTGCAACCAATACAAAACAGGCGATGAAAAAAGCTGATGAATTTCAACCAGACCTTGTCCTGTCTGAAATTTTCTTTTCCGGAAAAACTGAAGACGGAATTACGCTTGTTAAAACGCTGAAAAAACAATTTTCTGTGGAAGTCATTTTTATCACGAGTTTGACTTATTTAGCTGACGATCCGAACGTTCAGCACTTGAAGCCGTTAGCAGTAATTGGCAAGCCCTATCGCGAAGAGGATTTGATAAGTGTTCTTCAGGCAAAATACTCGTTGCCTAACCATTGACAAAAGTGAAAAAACAGGAGTTAAGGATGGATATTTTCAATAAAATTGCACAAACGGCACTCGTACTCTCAATTGCCACAATCTGGATTCATGTGGCTGTGCAGATTATTAAATTTGGAAAGGAATTTGGAGTGCATCTCTTTGCATGGACGCCATTGACTATTTTGACATTATTTTTTGCCGGACTATCCTTCTTCTTCTGGATTGTCGCTATAATTTATAATATCTGGAAATAATATTTATCTGAGAACATGGACCAAGGACATTCATTTCTTCGCAATAGCATCCACGGACAAATTGTTCGCTAAACGATTTCGTTTTCTTTACCCGCTTTCTTTTTAAAAGAAACCAAAAATCCCCAGCGCGCGTTAAATAAATCTTGATTTTTAACTCGAATTTTTGTATTTTGCAAATCTTTGAAATAGCATATTCTTCCAAATAGGCTGTAGTTCAAAAATAAGAACGGGAAAAAATGGACGAAGAAAAACAGATAAATGAGAATCAGGATACTGACTCTACTGAAGAATCCACAACAACGCCGCCGGATGAAAAAGTAATGCCTTTTCTTGAACATCTGGAAGAACTGCGACAAAGATTATTAAAAAGTATTTTATCCATCATTCTTTTCAGTATCGGCAGTTATTTTGTTTCGCATGAAATCATGCAACTGCTTCTGCGTCCTTATCCATCAAACAAAAAACTCATTTTTCTGGCGCCAACAGAAGGCTTCATCGTTCACATTAAAATTGCTCTTTTTGCTGGCATTCTGTTGAGTCTCCCGGTTATTTTTTACCAGCTCTGGCAATTTGTTTCGCCCGGGCTTTACAAAAAAGAGAAAAAATTCATCCCGGTTTTTGTTTTTGTTTCTGTCTTCTTCTTTGCCGTCGGTGGTTTATTCTGTTATTTCATCATCATCCCTTACGGTCTGAATTTTCTGCTAAGTTTTGGCGGCGACCAGTTGGAACCAGCAATCAGGATTCAAGATTATCTGAAATTTGTCACCTTGCTCATTCTGGTTTTCGGGGCAATATTTGAATTACCGTTGCTTGCTTATTTTCTCACGCGCCTGGGCATTCTCACTCCTGATTTTCTGCGTGACAAACGCCGCTACGGCATTGTGTTAATTTTCTTTACCGCAGCAGTACTCACGCCACCTGATGTTTTCACACAAGTTTGCCTTGCCTTGCCTTTAATTCTGTTGTATGAAATAAGCATCTGGGTTTCCAAGCTCGTTTATCGCAAGCAGAAGAGAGAAGAAGATGCTGATGCCTGATAAATACAGACAAATATCCATTGAAGAGCTATCTGCTCGGATACACGCTGTAAAGGCAAAATTAGGAAAAAAATTAGTCATTTTAGGCCATCACTATCAACGGGATGAAGTGCTGGAATTTGCCGACTTCCGCGGTGATTCATTTGGTTTGAGCAAAGTGGCTGCAGAGCAAGAAGATGCAAAATATATTGTCTTTTGCGGTGTTCATTTCATGGCGGAAGCCGCCGACATTTTAACCGCGGAACACCAGATCGTTCACATTCCTGAAATGTCCGCTGGTTGTCCGTTGGCAGATTTTGCCAATTTAGTCACTGTTTCCGAAGCGTGGGAAGAGATCATAGGTGTTGTGCCTGATGTAAAGATTACGCCTATCACCTACATTAATTCTACCGCCGGCTTGAAAGCTTTCTGCGGCAAAAATAATGGCACCGTATGCACGTCTTCAAATGCAGCGCAAATTTTGGAGTGGGCACTTAAAAATTCTGACAAAGTTTTCTTTTTTCCTGACCAATTTTTGGGATCAAACACCGCCAATAAGCTGGGTATAGAAGCGAATAAAAAAATTATCTGGGATAGCACACTTCCTCTGGGCGGAAACAGCCATCAGCAAATTGAAAATGCAAAAGTCATTCTCTGGAAGGGTTACTGTCACGTCCACTCTTGGTTCAAACTCGAACATATTGCTTCTTTTCGACGGCAGTTTCCCGGCGGAAAGGTTATTGTTCATCCTGAATGTCCCGAAGAAATCGTAAACGCTGCTGACGCTGACGGTTCAACCTCCCAGATTATCTCTTATGTCAAAAGCGCACCCAAGGGATCCACCGTCGCCGTGGGTACGGAGATCAATCTGGTGAATCGCTTGAGCAATGAGACAAAAGACAAAACCGTGCTTCCGTTGGCTCGTTCCCTTTGCCCGAACATGTACAAAATAAATTTGCACAATCTTTGTTTTACCCTGGAAAACCTTGGCCAAAAGAATATTGTTCACGTCCCCGCTGACATTGCCCGAGATGCGTCCCTGGCTCTTGAGCGTATGCTCACGCTTAGCTGATTTTTTATCAAAACCATCAACTTTTACCTGAGGAAATTTTCATGCTGACGCGAAAACGAATAGATTTTTCTGACAATAGAATCGATCTGCACATTCATTCTAATCATTCGGACGGTTCATTGAACGTGGAGCAAATTTTCGACTATGCACAGAAAGCCGGCCTCAAAGCCATTAGCATTACTGACCATGATAACATTTCGGCACTTTCCGAAGCGAATAAATTGAGTATGCAGCGGGGAATTGAATTTGTGAACGGTGTCGAAATATCTGCGCGCGGCGAGAATCAGGACATGCATTTGCTGGGTTATCTTTTTGATCATGAAGACGAAGCGCTGATTGAATATGTTGATTTTTTTAAAAATGAACGCATCAAACGGGCAAAAAAAATTATCAAAAATTTTAATGACCTGGGTTTTGATTTAACTTACGAAGAAGTGCTTGAGACCGCAGGCGAAGACGCCTCCATTGGCAGGCCACACATTGCGTACGCGCTCTTAAAAAAGGGACTCGCCTCTTCTTTTCAGGAAATTTTTCTTCACTATCTGGGAGATGGTTGTGCTTGCTGGGTGCCAAAATTTAAAATTTCGCCCGAAGACGCGATCAGCTTGATAAAAAAAGCAGGTGGGCTCTGCATCCTGGCACACCCGGACAGGGAAATTCCGGATGAACAAATTCGCGCGTTGGTAAAGGTTGGGCTGGACGGGATCGAAACAATCCACCCCAAGCACACACAAGTGGAAGTGGATCACTTCCGTCAGCTTGCCAGAGAGGAGAACCTGGTGGAAAGCGGAGGTTCCGATTGCCACGCTTCGCCTGGCAACGGTGTCCATATCGGCAAGATGAATGTACCTTACCAATTCTTGGAAAAAATGAAACAACGGGCAGGAGTATGAGCAGGAATCACTAATGGGCATGAAAGAAAATAATATCGCCGTCCTGAACTAAATAATCTTTGCCATGCACTTCCATCAGTCCGTGATTTCTCACCTCTTTTTCTGATCCCATTCGAACAAGATCATCGTATTTTATCACTTCCGCTTTAATGAATCCCTTTTCAAAATCCGTGTGCACTTTTCCGGCAGCTACATGCACAGGAGTAGATCTGGGCACAGTCCAGGCGTGGGCTTCATTTTCATTGGCAGTAAAAAAAGTATTCAACTGCAAGACTTCGTATCCGGCTCGCACTACAGCATTTAAGCTCAGTTCGTCAATCCCCCACTCCTGCAAAAAAATCTCCTGGCTTTCCGCATCCAATTGACTAATTTCTTCCTGAATTTTACCGCAAATTGCCACAAAGGGTTCATTCTCTTTTTCGGCAAATGATTTGAGTTGCTGGGCATGATCATTGTTTTTCATATTCCCTTCGTCCACATTGGCGATGTAAATGGCTGGCTTGAGTGTCAGCAAATTAAATTCCCGAATAAAATCGAGTTCTTTATCATTCAACGCCATTTTTTTCAGCGGCACACCCCGGGATAATTGATCGTTTATTTTTGTTAATATTTGCAATTTTTCTTTGGTTTTTGCATCTCCGCTTTTAACTGCCTGCTGCAATTTCCCCACGCTGCGCTCAACGATCTCCAAATCTTTGAGAATCAGCTCTGTAATCACAACTTCCAAATCACGAACCGGATTCAATGTTTCAGAAGTATGAGCAACGTTTTCGTCTTCAAAACAGCGCACTACGTGAGCAATTGCGTCCACCGCCTGAATATGATTGAGAAATTGATTCCCCAGGCCTTCTCCCTGGCTGGCGCCTTTGACCAGCCCGGCAATATCAATAAATTCCAGCGTCGTCGGGACTGCTTTTTCCGAACCAATAATTTCACGAATTTTTTCCAATCGTTCATCATGAAGGGGAACAACGCCGACATTGGGATCGATGGTGCAAAACGGATAATTTGAAGCAGTAATTTGTTGCGCT
>NATN01000236.1 GCA_002085355.1 Candidatus Zhuqueibacterota bacterium 4484_87
AATGGAAATTGGCGGAGTAACTTTATTCGGCAAAGAATATTGGGGAGGAATCGACATTGTTCCTCTGATCATGGCTTCATATTTATTGTACGGATTATACTCAATTTTGATCATTGAAATCTATATCAAGGAGAGAAGCAAAGTATTGCCTATCATCACAGGAATCGGAGCGATGGCGAACATTCTTGGCAACTTGGCACTTATCCCAATTTTAGGAATGCAGGGTGCTGCATGGACCACGATAATTTCTTACTTTTTGATGGTCGCCATTTTATTTTATGACACACAACGGAACTATCCCATTCCTTTTGAATTTAAACGGATTGTGCAAATTGTCGTTCTCTACTTGATTGTTTACATTTTCGGAGAATACTCATTTGCAAGCAAATGGTGGTTTATCAGGCTCGGTTTACTCTCAGTTAGCCCGCTCGTGCTCTATTTCATTGGTTTTTTTCATAAAGAAGAATTGCAAAAAATAACAAGCTTGCGACAGAAAATACACGACAGAAACCAATAAACGTCAATCTTTATCACACAGGAAATTTGAATGGATCCAATCAAAAAAAAGCTAAAATATTTTTACGAAGACGTCGGAGAAAAATACCCTGAAGAAGAAATAATTTACCATACACTGCGCGGAATGTTGAGAAGAAAATTTGTGCTTGCCTATTTGAAGAAATTCAGTGGCTCGTTGCTCGATGTTGGCTGTAATCGTGGAATGTATTTGGATGAATATCAGGGAGGGAAACGCTTTGGCGCGGATTTAAGCCTCAATGTCTTAAAAAAAGCGGACAAACATGCGGAAAAAAATTTGATTGTTGCTGATGCAGAGCAACTGACCTGCTTCAGAGCCAACAGCTTTGATAATATCCTTTGCAGCGAAGTGATAGAGCACTGTCTGAATCCGCAAGCAGTTTTTAACGGCATTGCTCATGTGCTGCGTCAGGGAGGAAGTGCATTGATTACCACGCCAGATTACAAAAGGGAACGACCCAAGTGGATTCCTCTGGCAAGTTTGCCGCATTACGGCGTCGAAAGTCCGTCCGAAGAGGGCTATTTTCACACAGCTTATCATCCGGAAGAGTTAGCACAAATGGCCAAAAAAGCTGGTTTGTCGGTAATTGAAATGGGAACATTGGAGCGGGAAGTTAAATACGCTGCTAAAATTCCCGCACTGATTTTTATAACAATACGTGCATTAAATAGAATTCTGAAGTCAAAATGGCTTGAAAAGCAAAACATGATTTTTTTCAATAAATTGACGCTATGGGTTTATTATTGCTGCCACTATTCTGGAATTGAAAAGATTCTTTTGCCTTTCTTCAAAAATGGAGTTCGTTCGTTTGTTTTTGTCAGAAAATAATTGAACGATTTCGGCGCTGGAGAGCTATGAGCCAAAAAATTATTTTACACATCGATATGGATGCATTTTTTGCCGCGATTGAGGAATTGGACCATCCTGATTATCGCGGCAAACCTGTAGTTGTCGGCGCTGATCCGAAAGGTGGTACTGGTAGAGGCGTGGTTTCGACTTGTAATTATGAAGCCCGCAAATATGGAATTCATTCCGCCATGCCCATTTCTCAGGCTTATCGTCGTTGCCCCTACGCAATCTATGTTTTTCCCCGCATGAGACGCTATGTTGAGATGTCCAAAATAATTCACAAAATATTCTATGAATTCACTCCATTAGTGGAGCCGATTAGTATTGACGAGGCATTTTTGGATGTATCAGGTTGTACGAGACTGTTTGGCTCTCCGGAAGAAATTGCAAAATCCATCAAAAAACGCATAAAAGCAGCCACGGGACTGACTGGTTCCGTGGGTGTTGCGCCGAGTAAATTCGTAGCAAAAATAGCATCTGATCTGGAAAAGCCCGATGGCCTGGTAATTGTGAAACCGGAGAAAGTGAAAGAATTTTTGTCTCCTTTGCCTATTTCTAAAATGTGGGGAGTTGGCAAAAAGACTGAGGAAACTTTGATTAAAATGGGCATCGATACTATTGGCAGGATGGCTGCCATGTCCAGGGAAAAAATTGTAAAGCAATTAGGGAAAATAGGCCTGCATTTCTGGTATCTCGCCAATGGAATTGATGATAGGGATGTACATACGGAAAGCACGAGAAAGTCGGTGAGTCTGGAAAACACTTTTTTGGAGGATGTTGACGATGAAGCGACAATTGAAAAGATGATTCGTTCCCTGTCCGATAATGTGAGCAGAATTTTACGCAAAAAAAATCTCAAAGGCAAAACCCTCACTTTGAAAATTCGTCTGGAAGATTTTTCCACATTTACTCGCTCGCGCAGTTTCAATGAATTTATCGATTCATCAGCTTTGATCAGCAAGACGGCCCTGCAACTTTATAGCAAATTTGACCGAAAAGGCAAAAAAGTCCGGCTTCTCGGCATCGGCATTTCCAATTTAAATACAATCGTCGGCGATCAGATGAATTTTTTTGACCAGCAAAAGGAAGAAGAAAAGAAAATCGATCGAGTCATCGATTTAATCCAAAATAAATTCGGCGCCGATCTCATCAAAAAAGCCAGCCTTCTCGATAAACATTCTCGCCACATCGATTCTGAAGAAGAAAAATGAAGAAAAACAATCCCAAAGCGAGGTACATGATGAAAAAAATATTGCTCTGGATGCTTATCTTCACTTTCGTTTTTACTGCTCTTCTATCACAGGAAAAAGATTCATTCTATTCCATCCAGACACATTTTGGCCAAGTTTATCGTCCGGATATGGATTCAACGCAGGTCATTAAAATGCTCAATCTGGTGCAAGACGCGGGCATTACCGCTATTCGCGATGAAATTTACTGGTCTCTCATTGAACTGGAGCCGGGAAATTTCCAATTCCCTCCAGTTTTTGACTTTTACATTTCAGAGGCATTGAAACGAAATTTGGACGTTCTGCTTATTCTTGATTACAATAATCCACTTTATGCACCTGCTTCAAACTCCGGCGTCTCCACGGACAGCAATCGCACTGCTTTTGCCAATTATTGTCGGCAGGTTGCAGCGCGCTATTTTCCGTTGGGAGTGAAAAATTACGAAATCTGGAATGAGCCGAATATTCCAATTTTTTGGAGCCCAAGCCCGAACGCCGAAGATTATTTCAAATTGCTCGAAGTCGCGTATCCTGCGTTGAAATCTGTTAGTCAGGAAATTCAAGTCATTGGCTGTGCCACATCACCGGCAGAAGGGGAGCCGTCGCCTTACATTCCTGGAATTAATTTCATCCAGCAGGTTTTCGATTTTGGCGGCGGAAATTATCTGGACGCAGCTTCTTTTCATCAGTACCATGTCAATTCGCCCCCAGAAAATTATTTATTCACGGAAATTTCCCGATTACAGGCAATTGTGGGAAATGAACTACCGATCTGGATGACAGAAGTCGGTTATCCGACAAACAGTGGTTGGCCCTATATTTCCCTGGACAAGCAGGCAAATTATATCCCGAGACTCTTCCTTCTGGGTAAATCAATCATTCAATTGAAGCGAATTTCTTACTATGATTTAAAGAATGACGGTATCGACGCAACGAATCCTGAACATAATTTTGGAATTCTGACTTATGACTTGCAACCTAAACCAGCCTATCACTCGCTAAAAGCCGCAGCAAATCTCATCGGGGAAAAGTCTTTGGCCCGACAACAAATTGAATCAGGAAACTACATCTTTGAATTCAGCGACGAGGACAGCGGAATAATTGCATGTTGGCGAAAATCGGGACAAAAGCAACACGATGTTGAAATTTCCTGGGATAAATTAGCGATCTTGAACCGCGATGGCAATTTGCAATATTACTCATTAATTTCAGGAGATTCAGTTGAAATTCAGTTGAATGAAAATTTGACTTACATCAAGTCGCTGAATGAATTGCCTGTCATCGGGCAATTTTCTCTATCATTGCCGGCAATTATTCTTTTTCCTGATCAAATTTTTGCGCCAAGGATTTCATGCTCAGATACAGCCGAAATTCCGATTCACATTTCCGCAGATTTGATCAATTGGAATTATACGGGCGGATTTGGAAATCTTTCCACGGATGGCAAATTTGTCGCCAGTCAGACTGATTCAGGGATGTTAATTGCAGAATTTAACGGAATCAGGGATACGACAGAAGTGAAAGTTGTGGAGCCAGCAAATTATCAATTGGACGATTTTCTGACTACTACAGGCTGGCGAACAGAATTGGCGAATTTAGATTCCAATTTGTGTTCATTTGCCATTTGTGATTCAATAGCTTCAACGGGTAACACATCAGCTGAATTAAATTATCAATTCACTTTCAATCCTCAGATTCCGCGGCAGGACTATCAATTTCGTTTGAAAAATTTCGTTCCCATTCCCGGAAAATCAGATTCTCTTTTGCTTGATGTTTACGGAGATGGATCGCCCATACTTGTAGGATATCAGTTTCAAGATGTGGAAGGCAAAATATTCACAAAAAAGCTGTATAATTTCCCCATTGATTGGCGCAGCAGGTGGAGAACGATTCCTTTTACATTTGGTTCTCTACGCGGAAGTGTGAAGTATCCAGTTTTTCTTACCGATATTGTTTTTTATTTATCGGTTTCATCCATGAATAACGGTGAAACTTACAGCGGAAAGATTTACATCGATAATTTGCGCAGCTCGGTCAGAGAAAATACAAAAGTTCTTGAATCGGAAAAGGGTAGAAGTTTCAATTTGCCAGAGCTAAAAATATTTCCCAATCCGACAAATTCCGAAATCAAAATTTCTTATTACGTATCGGTTCGGGGAAAAATATCAATGAATTTGTATAATTTATTGGGACAGAGAGTGTTATCGCTTTCCTCCGGGAACAGAAAGAGCGGCAATTACTCTTTACGTGCGGATTTGAGCAATTTGACAAGCGGACTTTATTTTATACGCTACCAAAGTAGCAAATCTCAAATGGTGAAAAAAATTTTGTATTTGAAGTACTGCCGCGATAAATCTGCGCATTAGCATTCACGGGAAAAGGAGAGACGATAATCGCTTTGTTTTTCACCTTCCTGACATTGGCGAGGAAGAGATCATTGAGTTAAATTTCCCCATCGAGTACAAAAAAGAGCGCGACTATCTTCGTTCCCCGTTCAATGTGCTGTATCGGCATGGCGTTGCTATTCCTGGCGGCTATGATATTAAAATTACCAGCGAAATACCGATAAATTCCGGCACCAGCAGTTCTTCTGCCATGATCGTCGCGTTAGTGAAGTTTCTATTGACAGTTTCCAATGATCGAAGGCGGAATAATCCTTATGAAATAGCGCGTCTGGCGCATTTAGCTGAAGTCGTGGAGTTTAACGAGCCTGGCGGTATGATGGATCATTACGCTACTGCCCTCGGGGATGTACTTTTCATGGATTTTCGGGATAAAGTTACAGTTGAACGCCTGGAGCACGGAATGGGAACATTTGTGCTCGGAGACTCACAAGAGCCGAAAGACACGAAGGAAATTTTGCATCGTGTGAAAGGCGGTATTTTGGAGATGCTGGAGTTTCTGCAAATTGATATTGGCGAAGATCTGTGGTATCTCTATTTTTCAGAAATTAGCAATAAAATCACGGAATTTCCGCCAGATCAGGTGGAGCTTCTCAAAGGCGCGTTGTACAATCGTGATTTGACGGATGTGGCACACCAAATTTTTTCAGATGGCTTTATGGAAGATGAAAAATTGGGCAAATTGTTGACGCGTTGCCACAAAATTCTGAAAGACCAACTCAAAATTTCTACGCCAAAATTAGATGCGATGATTGATGCCGGAATAGCAGCAGGCGCGCTGGGAGGGAAATTGAACGGCTCAGGCGGTGGAGGGTGCATGTTCGTTTACGCCCCACACAATCCGGAACAAGTGGCACACGCAATTGAAAAAGTTGGAGGAAAAGCATTTGTCGTTGAAGTGGATGAGGGAGTCAAAACAGAGATGATTGTGACGGAATAGGGAGGCGGCTTTTGAGCGAAGAGTTGAAAAGTTGAATTAAAAAAATAACAGAAAGAATCATCGTGAGACTGAAGTCAAAGATTTTAAGCGTTTTTGTCATTCCCCTGTTTTTGACATTCCCGGGCTTTTTGTCGGCACAAGCGGACATCACTTTTGACGAGCAAACCGGTAATTTGACCGTTAGCTACAACGGGCAATCAATCATAACCGGCGTTTTGAAAATTAGTTATAACAATACCTATTTCCCGATAAATTCTCCTGACTTCACTGTATCTTTTTCGGAGAATTCCACCACAACACCCAGCGGAGCGCTGATTCAGGAAGCGAACTTCATCTTGAGCGGCGCCGATTCTGCATCGCTTTATTTCGAGGGAACGATTCAGGGAGACGATGCTTTACCCTGTTCGCCGGAAAATGGCTCCGGAAAAATCATCCGCACAATTTCCGGATTCAGCCGCAATCTTTTGAACGATGGTTTTTATTCCCGCGGTGGAGATTGGGCAATTCTTTTCAAAACAGTTGATTGGATTACTTTTGACCACAGAGAAAATAATTCTTTTTCCCTGAAGGCTTCCGGCAGAGAGATAACATTTCAGCTCAAACCCGAATATTACAAAAAGCATCTGGGACGCAGCTATTTTAATCCGAACGAATTCAGCATCCGGGACGAAACTGTTGCCGGCTGGATTTCCTGGAAGGCTTACGGACCTTATCTGACCGAAGACGACGTCAAACATGCAGCGGATTGGTGCGCTGAAAATTTGAAGAATTATGGTCTGGAATACATCATTATCGATGACGGCTGGTTTGTGGGCAGCAACGGCATGTTGCACACGGTTCCCGCTGATGTGGATTGGACAAAAGGGAACAGCCGTTTTCCGTCA
>NATN01000237.1 GCA_002085355.1 Candidatus Zhuqueibacterota bacterium 4484_87
GGGTACGCTCACCCACTCCGGCAAACACTGAATATCCGCCGTGCTCTTTGGCGATATTGTGAATGAGTTCCATAATAATAACGGTTTTTCCCACGCCAGCACCGCCAAACAATCCGGTTTTTCCGCCTTTGGAATAGGGCTCCAACAAGTCTATGACTTTGATACCCGTTTCCAAAATTTCACTGTGCACATTCAGATCTTCGAATTTTAGCGGCTCTTTATGGATCGGATCGTAGCGCAGCGCCTCGACCTCGCCCATTTCATCGATGGGTTCACCAATTAAATTGAACATCCTCCCCAGAGTTTTTGGACCGACAGGCATGGAGATCGGTTTTTCAGTATCAATAACTTTCATGCCGCGAACCAGACCGTCTGTGGAATCCATAGCCACTGCACGGACAGTACGATCACCTAAATGCTGCTGAACTTCCAAAACCAACCGTGATCCGTCCTGCCGTTTCATTTCCAGTGCGTTCAAAATAGCAGGCAAATTTCCGTCATCAAATTTCACATCAACAACGGCGCCAATAACCTGACTAATTTTACCCTCATTCATGTATAAAAACCTCTACTCAATTAGTGAATTATCCAACTTGTTTCAACGCTTCGCTTCCGTTGACGATTTCCAATATTTCGCCCGTAATTTTTTCCTGACGCAACTTGTTGTATTCCATCGTAAGATCGGAAATGATATTATTGGCATTTTCCGTCGCCAACTCCATCGCTGTCATTCTGGCACCCATTTCCGAGGCGTAGGACTCAAGCAGCACACGCCAAATTTTTACATTCAAGTATCTGGGAACCAAAATATCCAAAATCGTCTCTGCGTCCGGCTCAAATGCATAGCCGGAAAAACTTCCTTCATTCTCCGGCGGGCGAGGGATGATCGGCAAGATTTGCTCTACTGTCACATCCTGACGCATGGCAGATTTGTACTCATTATAAATCAGATAAATCCGGTCCAATCGTTCCGAAAGATAGAGCTCCCGAACCAGATCCTCGATTTCATCTGCCTGACGAAAAGATAAATCTTTGAAAAATTTTAAATAGCTACCAATCACGTTGTACTGCCGGCGCGTGAAATAGTCAACCGCTTTTTTCCCAATTAAAATCAGACTGGACTCACCGCCTTCTTGCTCGCGAATCACTTTTTCCGAATGGCGAATAATATTCGCATTGAACGAACCGCACAAACCCTGATCCGCAGCTATGATAACATAGCCAATTCGTTTTGGCTCCCGTACAGACAAAAGCGGATGAAGCTGGTGATCAATTCTATGGGCAACGTGCGCCATGAGTTCATCGAGACGATTGGCGTAAGGCCTGGCTTGAAGAATATTCTGCTGGGCTTTGCGAAATTTCACCGCCGCAACCATCTTCAGTGCCCGCGTAATTTGCTGGGTCTTTTTTACCCCGGCAATACGTTGTTTGATGTCGCGTAATGTCGCCATATTTTATTCTTGTTCCAAAATTTAAGTGCTAAACGGCAAATACCGAAATAAATTCCTGAGCCGCAGATTTGAGCTCTGCTTGCAGCTCGTCGTCCATCGCCTTCTTTTCAGCAATGGTAGTCAATATTTGCGGATATTTTGCTTCCAGAAATTGGTAATATTCAGCTTCGAGCCTGCGTATTTCCCCCACAGGAATCTCGTCCAGAAAGCCCTGAGTCCCGAGAAAAATGAACGCAATCTGTTTTTCCACGAGCAGGGTTTCATTTTGATTCTGCTTCAAAATTTCAACCATGCGTTCACCGCGCGTTAACTGCGCCTGAGTGGATTTGTCCAATTCAGAGCTGAATTTGGAAAACGCCTCCAACTCACGATATTGAGCCAACTCCAAACGCAATTTTCCGGCGACTTGTTTCATGGCCTTGATTTGCGCATTCCCTCCAACACGAGAGACCGAAAGCCCCACATTAATTGCCGGACGAACGCCGCCGTAAAATAAATTCGGTTCCAGATAAATCTGTCCGTCCGTGATGGAAATCACATTCGTGGGAATATAGGCAGAAAAATCACCAGCCTGCGTCTCTACGATCGGCAATGCTGTCAGCGAACCGCCGCCGAGCTCATCGCTCAATTTCGCCGCGCGTTCCAGCAAGCGGGAATGGAGATAAAAAATATCTCCCGGATAAGCCTCTCTGCCCGGAGGACGCCTCAACAAAAGCGACACCTGACGATATGCCCAGGCGTGTTTGGAAAGATCGTCATAAATGACAAGCGCATGCATTCCGTTGTCCCGGTAGTACTCGCCCATGGCAGCACCGCTGTAGGGTGCGATGTAAGTAAATGGCGCCGGATCATTGGCGTTGGACATGACCACAGTCGTGTATTCCATAGCGCCGTGATCTTCCAGAGTTTTCACCACTTTTCTGATCGTGGAGCCTTTTTGACCAATGGCGACATAAATACAATGTACACCCTGACCCTTCTGATTCAAGATTGCGTCAATGGCAATGGTCGTTTTTCCGATTTGGCGGTCACCGATAATCAGCTCACGTTGTCCCCTGCCAATGGGAATCATGGAATCAATAGCTTTGATTCCGGTTTGCAGCGGTTCTTTCACCGGCTGGCGGGCAACAACACCGGGAGCCTTGCGTTCAATGGGGGAATAGTGGTCTGTTTTGATGGGGCCTTTTCCATCCAGCGGCTGTCCCAACGGATTGACCACGCGACCAGTCAGCGCCTCGCCCACGGGAACCTGCATAATTTTTCCGGTGCGTTTGACAACGTCGCCCTCTTTCAGATTTTTTTCGCTGCCAAAAAGAACGCAGCCCACATTATCATCTTCAAGGTTGAGCGCCATGCCAAATACGCCATGCGGAAACTCAACTAACTCATTTGCCATGACATTTTCGAGACCGTAAACGTGCGCGATACCATCGCCTACCTGAATAATCTCGCCAACCTCTTCGAAATTGGTCTCGAGCTGGTATTTCTCAAGCTCTTTTTTGATAATTGTCGAAATTTCTTTTGCTTTAACTTCCATAGCGCTTCTAATTTTGGGTGAGATATATTTTTAATTTTTTAAATTTTCCCAGCACACTGGCATCAAGCACCTGACCATTCACTTTTACCACGAAACCGCCCATAATTGACGGATCAACCACATTGTCGATTCGCAATTCAGCATGAAATTGCTTTTCCAACTGACTCTTAAGCTTGGCTTCTACTTCAGATGTCAGCGGAACGGCGGTGATTACAGTAGCTCTGACTCGCGAATGCATGAAATCGTAATGAGAATGGAATTCATCGCAAATCTGCGGCAGCAATTTGATGCGATTATTATCCACCAATAGCAATGCGAACTCAACAAAAAGATCGCTGAAAAGCTTTTTCAACGCATCTTCTAAAAGCTGCATTTTTTCTTTGCTGTTGGGCATGACCAATAAATTTCGCAAATCCGCATCTTTTTCCATTGCTGCGGAGAAACTATCAAGCTCTGCCAGCATCTGCTCTGCTTGTTTCCGTTTTTGCGCGATGTCATACAAAGCGTGAGCATATTTTTTTGCTGTTGAAGTAATAATCATTGAGATTAACTCAACTCGTTAATGTACTGTTCAATTAAACTTTTTTGACGATGTGTGTCCAGAGTCTCGCCAACAACTTTCTGCGCCGCTAAAATTGACAAATCGACAGCATATTTTTTAATTTCGGAAATCGCTGTCTCTTTGCTCAAGTCAATTTCCTGCCTTGCCTGTTCAATCAAGCGACCGGCTTCTTCCCGCGCCTGATCCACAATTTCCTTTTTCATATTTTCAGCAGCATCGCGACTGTCGGCGATGATTTGGGCGGACTCCTTTTTGGCTTTTTCGATCAGTGCTTTTTGCTCTTGCAAATATTTCTCTGCCTGCTTGCGATCCTGTTCTGCCTGATAAATTGCTGATTTGATTTTATTCTCGCGTTCATCCAGCGCGTCCAGAATCGGCTTCCAGGCAAACTTTTTCAGCATCAGCAACAGCAGGATGAAAGTCAGCACTGTCCAAAATATTGTCCCTGTGTTTGGATTTAACAAATCCATTAGGCTTTATCCCTGACTAATTTTGATTGTTGAATGAAAAATGATCTTCGTACTATTTTAAAATAATGATAAAACAGATAACCAGGGCTAACAATGCAAGTCCCTCGACCATACCTGCGGTAATAATCATTACGCTTCGGATATCAGCAGATGCTTCCGGTTGTCTGGCAATACTCTCAGCAGTACTTTTGCCAATCATTCCAATTCCTAAAGCGCCACCGATCACGGAAATCGCAGCGCCAATTCCTCCAGCTAACATAGCCATAGCTGCAGCAGTCATAATTCCTCCAAACTTAAATGATACTTATTATTTTCAACTAATGGTTTGAACTTATTCCTACCCCAATGAAAACCGCGGATAAAATTGTAAAAATATATGCCTGAATCAATGAAATCAATATTTCCAGCATACTCACGAAAAGCACACCGGCAATGGGAAACGGTGAAATCAATAAATTTTTAAATAAAAATATCAAGCCAATCAAAGTAAAGATGACTAAGTGACCACCGAACATATTGGCAAAGAGTCGAATGCCAGATGTTTTGCCAGCATCCCCAGAACTTCAACCATAAAAATAAGCGGCTGCATTACTTTCGGCACGCCGGATGGCATAAAGCTTTTCAGATAACCTTTAAGTCCGTTCTTTTTGATATTGGAAAATTGCACAACGATGAATGTGAGAAGCGCCAAGGATATCGTCACAGAAATATTCCCGGTCGCCGTTGCTCCGCCGGGAATCATCCCCAATAAATTGCAGGCCAGGATGAAGAAGAATGCTGTGAGCAAATACGGCGCATATTTGTATCCCTGTTCGCCAAGATTGGGGACAATGATGCTGTCCTGAATGAAAATGACAATCCATTCCACAAAATTGGCAGGGCCTTTGGGAACAAGGGATTTGGAACGAATAATGAGCGGTAAAGAAATGAGTAAAAATGCCGCTACGATCCAGATCATAATGACATGTTTGGTAATGGAAAGGTCCATATTGAAAATATGGATGGGATAAACCACATGGTCTTGCACATGATGCATGATGTAGCCGCCGATGTCTTCAGCGCCATGCTCTGCTGCTTCGCCGTGTTCATCAGAAACGAATTGGAAAAAATGCTGAAAAAGATAGACCAGGCTAAAAATTTTAGTCATGCACTCCCTTTTTTGACATTTTTGTTGAAGTAACGAAATTCAAATATTTGAAAGATGATATAAAACAGAAAAAATACGGAAATAAAAATCCTGATGTCAAAACTCGTATATCGCAACACAACATAAACCGCTCCGACAACAAGAAAAATTCTGGCAACCATCCCGCCAAAGACAGTGGTCATGAACGTTTTCAAAGATTTGTCCAACGACCAGATAGTGCCGAGAAATCCCAAAACGAATAAAATTATGCTAAAAATATAAGCCGAAGTAATTTCGGTAAAATGTTGATCGCCATATTTCAAATTAGCAATGACAATCATTGGAACATATAAGATGCCTGTAAAGACAAAAAGTTTCAAAATAAATAAAAAAATTTTTCGCATGTTATTTCTCTGTCCGTGCAATAGAATTGAATTATACCAGAAAAAATTCGTAATCAACTGATCCACGCGCTCTGAGTTTTTGCGCATGATATACCAGTATCCTGCTGCTGTAATTTGTCACTAACTGCAGAAGTTTGTATTTCAGATGGCGAAATTTCTGACTGGTCAAAGCATGTACCAGTTGTCTCTCATCATTGGCGCGGGCTTCGTAAAAAATATTTGGGGATTCCCCGACCAGCACCTTCCACTCGCCAATCACTTCGATGCCTAAATCATTCATCGCAGGAAAATGTTCTTCCCGAATAAATTCATCGTACTCCTTTTCTTTGCCAGGGATAATGTCCCAATACTGACTCAATTTCACGGGACCTTTTTCCGAACCGCGGGGCAAATGTGGAAAACGAGGCGTGGCGATCAATACTTTGCTGCGATAATCAGCGACATAGGACAACAGTTGTGCCGTCAACTGAGAATATTCCTTGCTTTTCAGCACGCGCTCGCAACATTCCAGGTCTTCACTCACACCGACCGAAATAATCTGCGGGCTCGCTCCGATCAGCGAACTCCACATCGCGACGATATTCATCCCCATCCGATTCATCGTTGGAATTCGATGCAGCCGTAAAAATTCAACATACTCATCGGCGTGATCTGGAATGATATTCCAATACTCATTGAATTTAATTGCCATAAGAGCCACCTCCTTTTTGTGATAAATTAGTTTTTTTACTAAATTATTCTCCCATGAATCTGCTTACTATTTCCAAAGAGCTAAAACAATTTCCTTACTTGACATTTCAAAAATAAAAATAATTTGCAAACAATGCAACACTTTTTTTCAAATATGCAAAAGATTAATTTTCAGAAATCTTTTGATCCCTGAAAGTCCAATTTTCATGCAGAAAGAATTTGAAAATCATTACGATGCCGATTGCAACAAGATTTGATATCAGATAGTAGATGCCAAAAAAATGCGTCAGAATCCACAAAATGGAAATATTGCCAATATAATCTGCCAGTCCCGATACGAAACAGAATTTGAGATACCGTAGCAAATAAGCCTTTATCCCGATTTCTCCTCTGCCTTTCCAAGTCCAAAGATCGTTCCAAATGAAATTATTCGTTATCGCCAGAGTAATTGCCATTGCGCTGGCTATCAGATAGTAAATTCCCAAAATTCCCTTGAACAGCCACAGAAAGAGCATATTGACGACCACGCCGCTGCCGCCGACAATTCCGAATTTCGCAAAGCGGAGGAGGTTGTATTTCTCTAAAAGCAACTTTATTTTAGCTAACAATTTTTTCATTTTGGGATACCTTTATAGCCGTAACAGCGATAAATATAAAATTCGCGGAAAACTTTCTCATGATGTTTGATGACAAGAGATTCATCCTCCTTAATTTCCTCAAAATATTTGCGCATTCGGTCGATGGCGCGGTAGCGCTGGGCATCGCTGGTGACAAAAATAGCGTCTTTGCCAATCAGTTCGTCAATGTTTGTCCAGAAAGTATATTGCAACCCTTTTTCTTCGATAATTTCTCCGCAATGGGTCTGCAAATGATTTTTAGTGTAAAAAGTAATTTCGCTGGGAATTTTGTACTCATGCCCGAAAACAAAAGTACCCTCGCCCATTTCTTCCCGCATTTGTTCAATTCGATGAGATAATTCCTTCCAGCCGGTCCAGGTGTCGCCTTTTCGGATGGGCATGATTGGAAACAAGGGCAGCAAATGCATGAAAATGACGATCACCAGCCCCAGTATCAAGCCCGGCGTGAAATATTTTTTGAACCGTAAAGCCCATTTTGTATGATCTGTTTGCACCCAGACTACAGCAGCAATGATCGATGTCACGTAAGCCGGCGCCAGCCAGTTGGGTTTGACCAGACTCCGGAAACTGGAAAAAACAAAAATCCCATAAACCGGCAAACTCATCCAGAAAAGCAGGGCAAATCGATCGTCCTTTTCCTTGAACGCTTTTTTCCCGGCGACAACCCAGCCGCTGATAATAAAAAAGAACAAATATGGCGTCAACATACCCAATTGGGAACCGATCAACTGGCCAAAATAATCCAGCCGAAAATGCTTCATTTTGGAAAATCGCCGCGACGACTGAAACATGAACGATGCCCAGTCATGTTGATAATTCCAGATAACGACAGGAGAAAAAATGAGCGCAGCAAAAACAAGTGAGAGATAGGGATGAATAGTCGCTAACCAGTGGCGTTGCTTTTTATCGAGCAAAATGTAGAAGAAAATCCCGGGAACGATGAGTATTGCTGTATATTTACTCAAGAGTCCAAACCCCAGGGCAATTCCGGCGCCGTACCAATATTTAACCTGACCAGTATTTTTCAATTTCACCATAAAATACACAATCAACGCCCAGAAAAACAGCAAGGGCACATCGGGCGTAATGATTGAAGCGCCGATGGAAAAGAGAACCGTGCAATTGATGGCAACAATCGTCAAAAAAGCTATTTTTTCGTCGTGAAAAAGCTCCAGCGTGATTCGATAGAGCAGGATAAGCAAACCCAGCGAAAAAAGAACGCTCCCCAGCCGAATAAAAAATGGTGCATCCCCGCCAATCGCTGTAAACAACGCAATCGTCCACGCCGCCATGGGCGGATGATCAAAATAGCTCAGCGCCAAATGTTTCGCATATTTCCAATAATACGCCTCCTGCGGCACCAGCGGAACAAAATTGATGTAAATGATACGGAAAATTGTGATTGATGAAATGAATAGGATAATATTTTTTGTATTTTTTTTCATAGAAGTTTCACCTTATATGAATGACCAGTTGAAATTTTGAAATATTGGGAAAAATTCCTTATATTTTCTCTTAATGAACCCAAAATAAGGAGTTTTCCCATGAAAGTCACTTTCTCCGATACGGATGAACTCTTAATTTGGCTCTATCTGTTCATTGACAGTCTTTTTAAGCAAGGGGAATTGTCCCTTTACACCACCCGACTATCAAACAATTGTTTCCCTTTTTTTACGGATACAGAACTTTTTACGTGTGCTATCTTTGCTGAATTAATGGGATATCATACGAAAAAAGATGGTTACAAATACATCTGTCGCCATTATCGAGCATGGTTTCCCAAATTACCCAGGTATGAAGTGTATAATAGAAAACTCAATAAATTTTATGATGCTTTTGCTTACATTTTTAAACAATTACGAGCCTGCTATGTCCGTTGCTCCGAAGCAAAAGGACAAATTGATACCGCCCCCATCGTGGTTTGTCGCGCCCAACATTCGGCGAACGCCAAAGCGGCTCACCCCTTTGTTTCTAAAGGATATTGTGCGGCAAAGAAAATGTATTATGTGGGCGCTAAATTGCAAATTATCGCTCAAAACAGAAACCATGCGTTGCCGATGCCCATTGATTATCATCTCGAGACCGCATCCAAACATGATGTGCAGATTGCAAAACAAACGATTTGCACCGCACCCATAGAAAATATGGACATCTATGGCGATAAAGCCTATATCGATAATGAGTTTCAACTAGAATTATTTGAAAATTATCATATCAATTTGATGACACCATATAAAAAGAAAAAAGGACAATCGCACTTAATGCTGTTTCAACAAGCTTTTAATACCATCCATGCATCCGCAAGACAGTCAATTGATACGCTATTTGGATGGATTCAGAATAAAACAAACATACAGGACGCCTCTAAAGTTAGAAGCGTGGAAGGATTGTTCTATTTTATCAATATTAAAATGGTTGCCGCCTTAATCATGTTGATTTTTAACTTTTAACTGGTCATTCATATTATTACTGTTCCAATTTCTGGTAAAATTATTTAT
>NATN01000238.1 GCA_002085355.1 Candidatus Zhuqueibacterota bacterium 4484_87
AAAAATAATAATTTGAAAATTTAAATGCAAATAAAAAAATATTAATATGCGCTTTTCTGGACAATTTTTGTAAATTTTCTGCCCAGCGCATTTTTTATTTTGTCATTCCATAAGCAGGGAAATAAATCCCTGTATCGATTCCCAATAACCGGAAAAACCGGAGCGTTTTGGAGATTTTGGAATCAATAATAAGGGTCATCTTTGGATTCGATGAGTACCAGTCCAAAACTTTTGCCGGAAATTGTCAGACCAACTTTCAATTTTCCGGTAACAGTGATGTGATCCCCTTTGTAAGGAATACCGTGCTTCGGCTTGATCCACAAAGTGCCGGTACCGTCATCCACCTGATAGATTCCGACGCCTAAAATGGGCAGTGTTACGGTGTTTTTTACAACGCCGCTCACGGTGACAACTTTATTGTGGTAGCGCCGCGATTGCTGCCGGATGTCGCTGATGTGTGTACTGGCAGCACAAGCAAAGATAATCAGTGCCAAGAACAGAATCACCGGATACAAATATTTTCTCATATTTTCTCCCTCCGGGAAAGTGAGTTGCCAATTAAATAGCATAAAATGCCACAAAGCATGAATTTTATTCTTCTGTTTTCTTGCGCAGTTCTTCCGAATGCTGGAAGAATTCATCCAATGTCATTTTTTTCAGAAAGTTGAATCCTCGCGCTGCGCGAAGTCTGGGGTGCTTGTTCTCGAACAAAAATTCGCGTCCCAAAGCGGATTTTATCAACTGATACTGTTCAACCATAATTTGCTGGGCTAATCGGGAAAAAGGTCCGTCCAATTCGTAGCTCGGGAAAGATGCCGAACGCTGCGAACCAAAACAGCTCAAAAATGCCTGATCCAGACTGGCGAAAGAATTTAGCGACACAGGTACAAAAGTAGTCGCTTCTGACGGGTGGAATCGGTACCATACATTTCGATATCCCCAGATGCTGATTTTGTTTTTGAGCTTTTTGTGTTTTTCCACATAGTGCTTGAGAGCTGTACTAATGGCTTGCAAAACTTTGTAATGCGTGTCAGGTCCGCTGCCTTCCGGATCCAGTGCTACGGTAACGATTGTCGGGCGAATTTCTTCGATGAGTTTTAGAATTGGCGCCACATCCCGTTGAATGTCCGGCTCCTCAGTGAAAATTTCTCCTTTGTAAAAGCCAAGCCGGAGATGATTCACATTTCTGGAGTTAAAACCGAGATATGCCCACAGCAAATCCGCTTCCCATTCGCGGATCATTCCTTTGAGTTGCTGAATGTAAGTGAGGTCTTTTTTGCCGGGGTATTGCGTGCGAAAATAGTTGAGCAATTCATCAATGCGGTGTTTGATATGTTCGAGACTTTCTTCTTCAAAAATGAACATTAAATTTCTCAATAAACGTCTGCTTTGCGCTTCATTTTTTATCGACCGACTATGAGCGGCGATGCCATCCAAATAATGATACACATCTCGGTCGCGAAAGAGGGCATTGTTGAAATCAAAATAATTTTGGTCGTGCAATCTATTAAATTGTGCAGTGTCAATGTGATTTTCGCGCAAAATAGTGAGCAGCTCAAAGACATATTTGTTAGTGACGGCTGTAAAGCCGCTGGTCATGTAATTGAAGAAATGCTTATTTTGCGGGTCGCGAACAAGATGAACCATGTAAGGCCAAAAACCAAGCATGATATCATCATGATGAGGAGCAGTATGCATAAAAACTTCATTGCTCACCGGCGCGAGGCCGTCTTCAATTTTGTGCTTAATTGAATCGCCCGTCAATTCAATAATATCAGCGATGCTTTTATCGGTTTTGGAAATGAGCAAATTGCCGATTTTATTTTCGCTGAAGTGCTTGTTGGTCAATTCGTGGAGTCGTTTTGCGTTTAGTTGCGCTAAATTGATAGTGATTCGCTCAATATCTTCAGTGGAAACATCTTCTTTCCTTGCCAGTTCCTGATAGCGACGCTCGACCAGATATTTTGATGCTCCCCGAGTCAGGTAAAATCTGGCGCGCGGCAGTTGCTGCAAAACAGTCGCCGGATATAAATTGCTCGGTTCATTTTCAATGGCCTGCTGCACAATTTTTGCTTTTGCTTCGCCGGCAGCAATAATAATAGCAACAGCGTCGGGGTTATAGGTGATTGTGCTCAATCCAATAGTTATTACCAGCCGATTCCTGGCAATCTCAATTCCGCCCATATCACTGGCAGCGGCTGCCTGAGTTTCATAATTTGTCAGCGTCAACCGCGTCGTCGAGTAATGATCAGAGCCGCGAACATTGAAGGCAATGTGTCCGTCAGGGCCGATTCCGCCCAGGAAAAATCCGATTCCGCCCATTTCACGAATTTTTGTTTCGTATTCAAAACAATACTGATCTACTGCTTCGATGACCTGTTTCTGAATTCTTTCAGTTTTTAGTGTCGGCTGCCGGTAACGGAGCGACAAATCTACTTTATCTTCGGGAAACACTCTGACAGGATCTAATTCTCCAGGAACGCCAATTTTAAAGGCGTCAATGAGCAGCGCTTTGCTTTTATCGAGGCCAAATTCTTTGATATAAAATCGGTTAATATAATGGTAAAAACTATTGTATTGCTGAGGATTGATCGGATAAAATTCATCAATTTGCACGAAACGGAGATTTTTCATTTCGGGTCTTTTGTTCGTATCGAGCAAACCCCAGTTACGCAAATCTTCTTTGACATCCTTTTTGTCCCAATTCTTCAGGAAATATTTCACCCATTTAATGAAATGTTCCGGGGTTTTGCCTGTTGGCAAAGAAATTACGCCATTGGGATGGTTTTGAACCCACTCCAGAAATCTGACAGCAGTGAGCTTCCCCAACGCCGGGAAATTTTCGACTATTATTACGGGAATTTTTTCTGTTGGCGAATAAATTGCATCCAGCTCGCTTTTGGCAAGCGCTTCTTTCTCAACATTTGATTCATCAAAAATAAAATTCGCAGAGTGAGTCATTTGTGTCCTTTCTACTTCAGTATAAACAAGAGAATAAAAATTTTTAATAGGTCTGATTTATATTTTTTTTTTGATTTGTGATTTTCAAATTTATTTTTCCGATTTGCACTTTTTTGACTGCGGTAACTGTTCAGGCGTTCTCAAACAAGCCACTGAACCTCGGAGAGCACAGAGACCGTTTTAAATAAAGTCCCCTTCATTTTTTCTATATTGCTCTTTTGCTATAATTTAAAAATATTTTTCCATTAATCAAGTTTTTTTTAGGATATGGCAATAAAAAAAGGGATTACAGCAAAACTATAATCCCTTTTAATTTATCAAAATCAAATCACATCTTTTTGGATTTAGATTGACCACAATCGCCTTTTTTGTCGATGAAGTCCTGCAGCGATATATTTTTCTTGTAACACTCCTGATAAATGTAATCAAGCAGATAGCCGAATTGATCTGCCGGAATGTAGCCGGGAATGACAGTGATGACTTCGGCCTTTGGGGTCAGAAATCCCAATGAGGGAAAGCCGGTGACGCGAAAAGCTCTCGTAAGCTGCGCGTTTGTAAACTGCTGTCCCTGAAAATGTGCCATTTCTGTATTGCTTTCAGCATTCAAACGGATTGTAACGAAATTCTCCGCCAATTTCTTTTCGATTTTCGGATTATGGAAAGTTTTCTCATCCATCACTTTACACCAATGACACCAGTCTGTGTAAAAATCAATGATCATATTTTTTTTCTCTTTTAAGCCTTTGGCAATGCCTTCATCGAATTTCATCCAAACGACTTCCGGTTTGGCATCGCTCTTTTTTTCGACTTTTGGCTTTTCGACTTTTAGACTTTTTACTTTTTGATTTTTATCCTGGGCAATACTTTCATTATCAGAACCAGAACATCCCCATACAAAAAAGATTGATAAAAGCAAAAATACGCTGAAATATTTTTTCATAACAAGCCTCCAATAAGGTTGAACTATGTGAAAAAGTAAAAATGAAGTTAATTTCTTTTAAACAGGGAACATTACGCTTCGTTACTGTCAATTTGTGTTTCTATGTTCTTATCACTTTCATCCTGAAAGTCGCATGAACGACTCATTCATGTGGAAATGCCCATTTTGGGCAAAACGTATCTTAACACAATAACATAAGCGATAATAAAGAGAATAGGCATTAAAGAATCCATTAATTATGCTCCTGAAGAGTGGCTTTCTTTTTGTCTTCTTTTTTGTTGAAAGAAAGCACAAGCCCGATAAGCGCGCCATACGCTGTTGAAATAAACGGATTGCTCGTAATCGGACACACACCGGAGCGACAGCCGATAAATTTATAATATGCAAATCCTAAAACTGCCCCAATAGCAATGATGCTAATTCTTTTCCAATATTTCATGTTTTCCTCAACTTTAGTTAAAGCCATGCTTCGAAAATAAGTTCCGGAGCGCAGCAATTGGTTCAATTAGATGCTTGTTTTAATTAAAAGTTTCATGGGAAATTAGTTTTTCCTTGCCTCGTCGTTGAAATGTGATTATATTAAAGTTTAGAGAAAAAAATATTTGAGGTGAACCATGTTAAAAGAGTTACAGAAACTTTTTGGCAAAAAGGGGCTCATGGAACAGGCGCTGGAATCCTGCCTGTTCATGCTGAAGTCGGATTGGGTGATGTTCCGTGAAGCCGTCCGTTCTCTGCGGATTTTGGTGAGCATTGTCATTGACATTGAACGGATCGGAGACTACACGAAAAATATCGTCGAATTAGCCCAGAATCATCCGGGAAGATTGTCCGGTGGAAAATGGGAAGATGTTTTGAAACATGCCGAATCGACAATTTCTGAAAATTTTGGCAGGTTGATCGAAGCCCTGGAAAAATCTGAATCCGAAAATGCTAAGCAGCTTTTGAAAGAGCTGTGGAAAGTAAAAAAATCGTGCGATGAAAAAGTCTTTCAACTGATCCGGGATGATACTTTAGATTTCAAAACAAAAGATGCAGTGGCCCTGGCTCTTTATATGCGTTATCTGAAGCGAGTTGCTTCTCATCTGATGAACATTGCCACAAGCCTTGTTAACCCGTTTCATAAAATTGGCTACCGCCCTGTAGAGTAAAAAAGCGAATTTTTTCATTCAGCAAATTAATCTCATGCTGTGAAAATATCGCGGCATGAGTGAATTTATACAAATTTTCTTTATGAAATAGATTAGCCATGAGAGAAGTATTTTTCCAACCCATTTAGAAAATATTCTGAAACTTTCCTGTTAAACTCCCGTAACTTAAAAGCAAATTATCCCCAAAATCTACTTTGTGAAGGATGAAAAACCTCGGAGGGTATTATGGAAAATAATGTAAGCGCTTCAAATGCGAACTTTCTCCAGAATTTTATTAATGTCTTTTTTTCTCCTCGCCAGACAATGGAGTCAATTGACCGGAACCCGAAATGGGTACTTCCTTTTTTAGTGATGTTGATAATCATTTTACTGTTTACTATGGTGACAATCAATATCTCATTGAAAGAGCAACTGCCAAAACAGCGTGTAAAAATGGAAGAAAAAGGCATGTCTGATGAGCAGATTGACAATGCCATGGAAATGGGGCAAAAAATCGGTAAAATTATTGGTCCGATTTCCGCTCTTGTTGCTTCAGCGGCATTTACTGCCATTATGGCATTGATTATTTGGTTTATGGGAAACATTGTACTGGGTGGCCTCACATCCTTCAAAAAAGTCTTCACAGTTTATATTTACTCTTCTTTTATCAGTATATTAGGAATGATTATCAAAATTCCTTTGATCTTGCAGAAGGAAACGATGGATGTCAATTTCAGTCTGGCGTCCTTTTTTAACCCCGATAACATGAATAAATACTTTTATGCTTTTATGAAAAGTGTTGAGGTGTTTGAAGTGTGGCGTTTTGTCGTTTTGGCCATTGGATTTGCTGTAGTTTATAAATTTTCCATGAAAAAATCCGCTTGGGCGATGTTCGCACTTTTTGTTATTTACGTAGTGATTATGACTTTCGTTTACGCATCGCAGTTAGGATAATAAACAGACAGGAGTTAGAAATGCGAAAATTTCGCTTTTTCAGCATCATTTTTCTGTTAATGCTGACGGTTTCCTTTGCACAGACAGAAACAAAACAAACGCTGAGCTTAAATGAGTGCATTCATATTGCATTGAAAAATAATACGAATATTGTGGCGGCACAAAGCTACGCTGAAATGTCAAAGGCAGGTTTGATTTCAGCAAAGGGAAATTTCTTGCCGCGTGTGGATTTTTACTCTTCGTGGAGCCGACGTAGTGAAGAATGGAATACCATTCGCTTCGATGAACTGGTGTCCTCAAAAGAATCGTATTCCTATCAATTTGAACTTCAACAGCCTGTGTTCACTGGTTTTGGGAATTACGCCACATATAAACAGCGGCAAGCTGACTACCGGCAAAAAAGATACAATTTTGAATGGACAAAACAGACAGTTGTCGTTGATGTGAAGCTGAAATACTTTAACGTCCTGAAAAACAAGCAACTTCTGAATGTGGCTGAAGAAGCATTACGCGCCAGTCAAAAAGAGCTGGACCGGCTTCAGGAAATGGAAAAAATCGGCGCAGCTTCCCGATCTGAAGTTTTTCAACAAAAAGTTCGGGTCGGTGAATACCGCTTGAGCTTAGTGAATGCGAGGAATGCCTATGTCAATGCCAAAATCGAGCTTAATCATACGATGGGGATTAATGTCACCAAAGAAATTGAATTAATGCCCCAGAAAATGGATACTTTGGTAGCGCAGCCCGAATTGCCTATTACTGATGCAATAAGCATGGCACTGAAAAATCGCCTTGATCTAAAAGCTTATGCCTGCCAGCTAAGAGGCGCCCATGCGAATGTAACAGCTCAAAAAAGCGGCTATTTTCCCATGGTGTCCGTGTTTGGCAGGTACAATTGGTGGGACGTACAGTTCCCTCAAGAGAAGAAGGACATTGATGAGTTCGATTCGTACAGTTTTGGCGTCAGCCTCAGTTTCAATCTGTTTAATGGCTTCAAAACAAAATCTGCCGTGCAAAGCGCCAGAGCGCAAGTGATAGCAGAGGAAGCAAATTTGGAACAGGCAAAGCGGCAAGTCATTTGGGATGTGAAAAAAGCATTCCTTGAGCTCAATAGAGTAATGGAGAATTTGCAGGTAACGGAAGAAAATGTCGCCGCGGCAGAGGAAGATTATCGTCTTGCTTCGGAGCGCTATCGCATCGGTGCAGGCACTTTAATTGAACAATTAACAGCTCACGCGTCCTTGACGAGCGCAAAAGTAGAACGTATCAAGGCAATTTATGATTACAAATATGCAGTCACGCTATTGGATCTTGTGACCGGCAAACTGACGTGGGAATAAGTCGAATTGTTATGGGAGAACAATTTAATGAATAAGAAAAAGATTTTTATCATCATTGGAGTGATCGCCATTCTTGCTATCTTCATCATTGCTAATCTGAAGAAAAGCAAAGGAGGTGAAATTGAAGTCACTGCCGAAAAAGTAGAAAAAGGTGACATCACCCAGATCGTGTCCGGCCCCTGTAAAATTCAGCCGGAAGTTGAAGTGAAAATATCGGCAAATGTCGGTGCTGAGATAAAGGCGATTTATGTAGAAGAAGGGGAAAAGGTCAAAAAAGGTCAGCTTTTGGTGGTGTTGGATCAAAAGAGATATATTGCAGCAGTTGATCGGGCGAAATCAACTAAAAAATCCGCGCAGGCAAATTTAACAAAGGCAAAGAACGATTACGAACGCATGCGTGAGCTTTTTGACAAAAATTTGACTTCACTGGCCGAACTGGAAAATGCTGAAGCGAATCTCAAATTAGCGGAAAGTCAATTGGAGCAGGCAATTGCGGGTTTGCGCCAAGCTGAAGATGATCTGTCAAAGACAAAACTTTACTCACCACTTGAAGGAACAGTGACCAAAATCAACAAAGAGGTGGGAGAGATCGCGCTCGGCTCAACATTTCAGGAAGATGTCATTATGACTGTGGCTGATCTATCAAAAATGGAGGTGGTCGCTGAAATTGATGAAAACGACATTGTTTTGGTAGAAGAACAAGATACGACTGACATCTCTGTGGATGCTCTTCCTGATACTACCTTTCTCGGAACTGTTCGCAAAATTGCCCACACAGCAACTACGCGTGGTTTTGGTACTCAGGAGGAAGTTACCAATTTTGAGGTGAAGATTTCCATCATAAATCCGGTTCAGGTGATGCGTCCGGGTATGTCGGCGACTGCTGATATCCGTACGGAATCAAAGCGAAATATTCTGCAGGTACCTATTCAAGCGGTTACAGTGAGGGACAAAAGCAAAGTCTATCCGGATGAAAAAAAGGAAAATAAACAATCACAGAAAAATGAGAGCAAGGCGAGCAATGACGATGATGAACCGGTTGAATGTGTTTTTGTGGTCGAAGACGGAGTCGCTAGAATAAGACCAGTAAAAACAGGAATATCAAGCGATACAGATATTGAAATTCTCTCCGGACTGAAAGAAGGGGAGATGGTTGTAACTGGAAGCTATCGCGTTCTGTCAAAGACACTGAAAGACGGCAGTCGGGTGAAAATAAATAAAGGTTCTTCATTTTCAGAGAAATAATTTCCCAGCGACAGGATGAGCAGCAACTTTTCGGAGAAAAAGACATGGTAATAGAAATAAGCGATATTACGAAAGTTTATCAAATCGGGACTCAAGAAGTACACGCTTTACGCGGTGTTTCTTTGCGAGTGAAAGAAAATGAATATCTAGCAATCATGGGGCCATCCGGATCAGGGAAATCTACCCTAATGAATATCCTCGGTTGTCTGGATACGCCAAGTTCCGGCAGCTATCGCTTTGTGAACGAATTGGTCAGCGAAATGGACGATGACCAACTTGCTGAAATCCGCAACAGAGAAATTGGCTTTGTTTTTCAAACATTCAACTTGTTGCCCCGGGCTTCGGCACTGCATAACGTGGAATTGCCAATGATTTACAATGGCACGCCGGCAAGCAAGAGGAAAAAACTTGCCAAGGAAGCCTTGGCAAGAGTGGGGCTCGCGGATAGAATGACCCATAAGCCTAACGAACTTTCCGGAGGTCAAAGACAGCGCGTTGCAATTGCCCGCGCTTTGGTCAATAATCCTAAAATAATACTGGCTGATGAACCAACCGGGAATTTGGACACGCGCACGGGCGAAGAAATCATGGAAATCTTTGAGGAATTACATGAGCAGGGACATACGATAATTTTGGTAACTCACGAAGAATATATCGCTGAACACACAAATAGGATTGTGCGTTTACGTGACGGAAGAATTGAGCGGGATGAGGCCTTGAATTAAATCAGCGAGCCATTCAGAAAAGCACAAAACTCAAAAGCAGATTGAAAAATGTGACACTTGTCGGCTCGACAGAGGATTACTCAATAACTTCAAATGTCGTACCTGAATTTGGCAGGCCTATTTCGCGGCAGGATGTTGATCATAACCGAGCTGTCTGCGTCATTGGCTGGGAAGTGGCAAACAATCTCTTCAAAAAAGAAAATCCCATCGGAAAACGCATTAAACTCGGCGCTTACAAGTTTCGCGTCGTTGGCGTATTGGAAAAGCGGGGCAGCCTTTTCGGGCAAAATTTAGATACAGAAGTTGTTATCCCCATTGGCGTTTTTCAAAAGATATATGGTTCCCGACGCTGGATGACCATTGAGGTAAAAGTGAAATCTCCTGATCAAGTAGATAAGGCAAAAGACGAGCTCATTGGTATTTTACGCAGGGTGAGAAAAGTGGGCCCCGGGGAAGACAATGATTTTGCAATTAACCAGCAGGATATGATCGCTGACATGTACAAGCGATTGACCACGGCATTGTATGCGGTCGCCTTTGGTGTAGGCGCAATTGCCCTCGTCGTTGGCGGTATTGGCATTATGAACATTTTATTGGTATCAATCACGGAACGAACGCGCGAAATCGGCATCCGAAAGGCGCTGGGAGCTAAAAAACGTGATATTCTGTGGCAATTTTTGATCGAATCGCTTGTCGTCAGCGGGATAGGAGGTGTGCTGGGAATTTTGCTTGGATTTCTGGCGGCAAAGGGAATCTCTTCTGCGACATCGCTTGTCGCTTCTGTATCATTATCTTCAGCAATGATCGGCATAGTTTTTATCGGTATGGTTGGGCTGTTTTTCGGGATTTATCCGGCATACAAAGCCTCCAAATTAGATCCGATTGAGTCTTTGCGCTATGAATGAATTTTCATTCGTCAGTGAAAATACAAACCATAGGTTGAAGTTTTTTGCATTAAGGTAAACTACTCGAAAGAAAACAGTAATGGACTTAAAAGAAAATTTAAGCATTTCGTTTGATGCATTGCGCGGGAATAAAATGCGATCTATTTTGACGACGCTGGGCATTGTTATTGGCGTCACTACCATCATCGGCATGATGTCCATTATTCAGGGACTACAAAATTTTATGGTGAAGGAGCTCTCTGTGCTGGGATCAAATACTTTCCAGATCCAGAAAAATCCGCCGATTCAAATGGGACGCCTGGATGAAAAATATCGTAACCGGAAACCGATA
>NATN01000030.1 GCA_002085355.1 Candidatus Zhuqueibacterota bacterium 4484_87
TGAAAGCTGAAACTTCCTCGAAGTACCTGTTTCCCGAGAGCAACAGTTGGAGTGATTTCGGCGGAAGCTTTCACGACAATTTTTCCTTCAAAAACGGAAAGCAATTCCTCGGAAAAAGAGAATTTCGCTTCCTTCGCTGGAGGATATTTAATTTCGCCTAAATTTACTCCGTCGATCGGTTCAAATTTGACAACCGTTGGAATAAGGTATTCTTCGGTCGGATGATTAGAGTTGATGTGGAATCCAGGCTCAATTTGTGCGGTGATTTCGATATTAGCAGTGCTGCCGGGAATAAGAGAATCCGGTGCAGCCTTTGCCGTGACAGTGACAATTTTTACATCAAAAGGATTTTGGGCGTATAAACTGGCCCCAATAATAAAAAACAACGACAGAATCAGTCCTGTAACAAAAAGTTTACTTTTCATGTGCCTCTCCGAATTAATTACCACTTGATTTTGATGATTATTTTACTCATATTTGATTGTGCAGTTCCTTGTAGCCGATTTAGATGCTGGCAATTCGGCGGAGATTCTTTTGTCTCCCCGGGCGGGAGGTAAGGTAAAAATATCTGTGTTAATTTTGTCTGTCGTATTCGACTTTAAAAGTGAGCATTTTGAAAATAGGGGACTATCGAACGTGAGTTTTAAAAGGAAATTTAGAGAAAAAATTTGAAATAACCCCCTAACGGGAAAATCAAAGATAGGGACAAATGTTATGGCAACAAAAAGAATTGTGGTAATCACAACCGGCGGCACCATTGCCATGAAAAGAGACATCCACTCGCAAACAATCGAGCCGTCAGCCAGCGGAAAAGAACTGATTGATTCAGTGCCTGATATCAAGCAATTCGCAGACACTGAATTGATTGAATTTGCCAATATTGACAGCTCGGAGATGTCTCCGCAAATGATGTTTGAATTGTCGAGGCTCATTCGGAAGCAGCTTGCACGACAGGATGTTGACGGCATCGTAATCACTCACGGAACGGATACTCTGGAAGAAACTGCCTACATGATTGATTTGCTGCATGATTCACCAAAGCCGGTCGTGCTGACCGCTGCCATGCGTAGTTTCGATGATCCGGGAACCGATGTGCCGACCAACCTGTTTGCTGCCGTAAAAGTTGCCTGCGCTGATGTCTGTCGCGGCGTCGGGACAATGGTTGTGATGAACGACGAAATTCATGCCGCCAGGGAAGTGCGAAAAACTTATACCAGCAACGTAGCGACGCTGGAATCTCCCGGCTACGGTCCTCTGGGTATTGTGGATGAAGACCATGTGATTATTTATCGACAGTCCCTTACTAGAGAATTTTTACCGGCAAAGAAAATAGAACCGAAAGTCATGCTGCTGAAAATGTCCGCCGGAGATGATGGTTCTCTGATTAAATTTGCCGTGAAAAGTGGGGCAAAAGGTCTTGTCATCGAAGGATTGGGCAGAGGCAATTTGCCGACACCTGCCGCTGAAGAAACCATTCGCGCCATCAAAACGAACATCCCTGTTGTATTGACGTCACGATGTTTCAAGGGGCGTGTGCTTGGCATTTACGGCGGCAGTGGTGGCGGGAAAAAATTGCACGATGCCGGGATTATCTATGGCGGCGATCTTTCCGGGCAAAAGGCGCGGATAAAGTTGATTGTGGCACTGGGGCTTGTTTCTCAATTGACGGAACTGAAAAAAATATTTGAACGTCAAATGTACTAAAAGATATTATTTTAAAATAAAGAAAGCCCCGATGAGCGGCTTCACCGGGGCGCGAATTTCATTGATAAGCTTTAGAGTTTACGTACATTTATCGCCTGCAATCCTTTAGATGTTTGTTCTGTCTCAAACTCAACCTTATCGCCTTCTTCCAAAGAGCGAAAACCGTCTCCGACGATGCCTTTATAATGCACAAACACATCATCACCTTCTTCGCGAGTGATAAATCCGTAGCCCTTAGAGCTGTTAAACCATTTGACAGTTCCTGTTTCCATCGAAGAATCCTTTCTAAAAAACCAAATCTTACCCTGATACTGCCTCTGTGCTATTTGTCAGACAAAAAAAAATCGCCTTGAATAGCAGATATAATAAGCCATTCGCAGCGAAGTCATTTTTTTTGAATCATATGATAGTTAAAATTCATAATAGCAAAACAGAGATACAGCAATCAGAAACAATTAATTGACAGTAAAATATATGATAATTGCAAATAAAATGCAAGATTTTTTTTTATTTTTTTGATTTTTTTTTCAAGATACCCAAAATACTCCCCAATGTCTGCGAATACTGCGCTATCACACGAGAAAAACAAAGAATGGACAAAAAGGCGTTGATTTCCAATTTAAATTTTCGTACATTTAGCACGCAAAAAAATTGGAGGATGAGAGTGGATAAAGTGAACATCGGTATTTTAGGCGTCGGTCATCTGGGACGATTTCATGTGCAAAATTATCTTTCCATTCCGCAGGCAGAAGTTGTCGGCGTTTACGACGTGGACTTTCAGCGGAGCCAGGCAATCGCAGAAGAATTCAATATCCCGGCTTTTGAGCGGGCGGAAGATTTATTGGCGAAGATAGAAGCGGCGAGCATTGTTGTTACGACTTCTGCGCATTATGAAATTGCAAAAGCCTGTCTGGAAAAAAATATCCATTGTCTGGTGGAAAAACCGATTACCAGCACATTAGCTCAAGCAGATGAACTCATTGAAATCGCGAGACAGAAAAATTTGATTTTGCAGGTAGGGCATATAGAACGATTTAATCCCGCATTAGTGGCACTGGATGGTTTTGAATTGTCGCCTATGTTCATCGAGAGTCACCGGCTGGCATCATTCAATCCGCGCGGCACAGATGTCGCCGTTGTGCTTGATTTGATGATTCACGACATCGATATAATTTTGCATTTAGTGAAAAGTCCGGTCACGGAAATCGATGCCAGTGGCGTCGCTGTTATTACTCAAGCTGTGGACATTGCCAATGCCAGAATAAAATTTGCCAACGGCTGCGTTGCTAATGTAACTGCCAGCCGAATTTCTCAAAAAGCCATGCGCAAAATGCGGCTTTTTCAAAGAAATGGTTATGTTGGGATTGATTTTTTGCAGAAATTTTCGGAATTATATCAACTGGTTGATGCTGAAAATTTTCAGCCCAAAACGAACCAGTTGCCCATTGAATTCGGACAGGTGAATCAATCACAGACGCCCAAAAAAATAGTGTACGAGCGGCGCCAGGTGGAGGAAGCCAACGCTCTCAAAATGGAACTGGAATCTTTCCTACATGCAGTCCGTAACGGAGAAAAACCTGCTGTGAGCGGAGAAGATGGCAGGGAAGCGTTGCGTGTGGGCATTGAAATCACCAAATTAATCGAAGATCAAGTGAAAGAATTGATTTAATTTAAGAACGGATATCGCATGTTTGCAAAATTGATGATCATCGCCGGAGAAGCGTCAGGAGATTTGCACGGATCGGGATTGGTGCGCGAACTGAAAGCTATACGTCCGGATGTGCGCATTTTCGGCATCGGCGGAGATCGTATGAAATCGGCAGGAATGGAGCTTGTTCATCACATCAATGAAATGAGCGTGCTCGGATTCTGGGACGTGCTGAAACAGTTTCGGTTTTTCAAAAAAGTCTATCATGAATTAGTCGATCTGATGGATAAAGAAAGGCCAGACGCATTAGTGCTGATTGACTATCCGGGTTTGAATCTGAAGCTCGCGCGCGCTGCTCATGAACGAAAAATTCCTGTTCTGTATTATATCGCACCGCAGGTCTGGGCGTGGGGCGCCGGGCGCGTTAAGAAGATGGCGCAGACAGTGGATAAAATGGCAGTGATTATTCCTTTTGAAGAAAAGATGTACCGCGATGCCGGCATCGATGCAAAATTTGTCGGTCATCCGCTGCTGGAAGTGATTGCCGTAGATTTGAATAAAAACGATTTCTTTGGAGAACTTCATCTGGATCCGTCTCGAAGAACCATCGGCGTTCTTCCCGGCAGCCGAACGCTGGAAGTGAAACGTTTGCTGCCAACACTGGCGGAGACCGCTGCTGCCATTCAGAAAAAATACTCAGATGTTCAGGTGCTCATTAGCGAAACGGGGTCAGTGAACAAGGAAGTTTACGAAGAAATTCTTTCTGATTATCCGAGCTTTGTGCGAACCCCTGATCACACTTATGAGATCATGCATCATTCCGATCTGCTGTTGGTTGCCTCGGGAACGGCAACATTGGAATCAGCACTTTTTGAGACGCCGCTCATTGTCGTGTACAAGGTTGATCCCCTTTCATATTTATTAGGGAAGGCCTTAGTGAAAATTGATGCCATCGGGCTGGTGAATGTCATCGCAGAAAAAAAGATTGCTCCTGAATTTATTCAAAACAATTTCACCAAAGAAAAATTGCTACCTGTTGCTGAAAAATTGTTGTTTGATGAAAAAAATAGAGAAACGATGATTCTCGAATTAAGAAAAATCAGAGAAAAATTAGGCTCTCAGGGGGCATCCAAGCGAACAGCAGAAATGGCTTTGAGTCTGGTTGCTAAACATCCGAAGGCGGAAATTGCCAATGATCAGTAAAAAAACAAAGAAAAAAATTACTCTTTTTCTCGCTATCAAACTTGGTTGGCTGCTGGTGCTTGCCCTGGGGAAATCGCTTTTCATCAAAGCGCGAGGGAAACATCACGTAAAAAAATTGCAGCAAGAAAATGCGCGATATATTTTTGCTCTGTGGCATGGCAGGATCATTGTCCCGATTTTTTCCCATCGCTGGGAAGGCATCATACCGATGGTTAGTCAGCACAGTGACGGTGAAATGATCGCCCGAACCATGGAACGGCTGGGATATCATCCTGTTCGTGGCTCCAGCACAAGGGGCGGGAAAGAAGCGTTCCACAAGATGGTCGCCCGCATCAAAAACGGTTCGGTGGGAGCGATGATTCCGGACGGGCCGCGAGGCCCCAGGCATCAGTTCAAACCCGGAACTATTTATATGGCGCAGCAGTGCGATGCCTATATCATACCTGTTTCCTTTTCTGCCAAGCACATGATTGAATTCGGTAGTTGGGATAAATTTGCTGTTCCTTTTCCGTTTTCAAAAACGATTTTACTTTATGGCGAACCCATAAGAATTCCTCAAAGTTCCACGCCGCGAGAGCTGGCAAAACTGCGCAATCTCGTTGAGCAAAGAATGATTGAGTTGGAAAAAGAAGCCGATGACTATTTTAGAAAGTAAATTCGCACGCGTCATGCTTTTCCCGCTGTCTTTGCTGTACGGTGCTGCCATGTCGCTGCGTAATGTTTTTTATGACACTGGCCTTTTTAAGATACATCATCTGAAACGGACAAAAGTCATCAGTATCGGCAACATTTCTGTCGGAGGCACTGGCAAAACTCCGTTCGCTATTTTTCTGGCTCGCCAACTTAAGTCCAAAGATTTTAAAGTCGCTATTCTCAGTCGCGGTTACAAACGAAAATCCAGTGGAACGATCATCGTGTCCGATGGGAAAAGGCTACTGACCGACAGCGAAGCCGCTGGCGACGAGCCATATTTGATAGCGCGAAGTCTGCCTGATGTCCCGGTTGTCTGTGAATCCGATCGCTATCAGGGGGGACGGCTTATCGAGGAGAAATTTGCCCCGGACGTTATTGTGCTGGATGATGCTTTTCAGCACCGGCGATTGCATCGGGATGTGGACATCGTGCTGATCGACGCAACGCGGTTTGATCAATGCAAATGGGTGCTTCCTTCCGGTTATTTGCGGGAACCACTTTCCGGGTTGAAACGAACTGATTTAATTTGTCTGAGCCGGGCAGATCAGGTAAAAAATTTAGGTAAGATTGTTCGGAAACTGGAAAATTTTTCTTCATGTCCCATTGTGATCACAGCTCATAAGCCAGCACGTTTAATTCATGCTGCAAGCGGAGACGACATTCCTTTTGAATCGCTGAAGAAAAATCCCGTTTCTCTTTTTTCTGGCATTGGCAATCCCGATTCTTTCAGAAAAACTATTCAGGCATTGGATTTTACAGTTGTGGACCACCTCATTTTCAGCGATCACCATCAGTTTTCCCTTCAGGATGTGAACAAAATAAAAACTCTCACGACAAAATCCAGAGCCAACGCAATCATCACTACGGAGAAGGATATTGTGCGGCTGCTTCCTTTTTCAAAAAAACTTCCAGAAAATTTGTACTATTTATTGATTGAATTTGATATTTTGCAAGGTGAAGAAAAGTTGCTGACATTGCTGGATGACTTGAGATACGAATAGAATGGTTCGTATTTCGGGCGTTCGGGAGATTCGCAAATGAAAGAAAAAAACACCGGGCTTCACACATGCAAGATATTGTCCGTTTCCCGGTGGTGAATTGACTACTTCGTGAATTTTCTTCCTATTCTTTCAGCAAACAAGGGAAAAAGTGTCCGATTTTGGACACTTGATGAAAAAACACTTGAAAAATTGAAAAAATTTTGTTATTATTAGATGAAAAATGGATGGAAACTAACTTTAGGAGCATAAAGTGTCTGAGCTTAAAAGCCGATACCAGATTTTAATCGTGGATGATGATAAGAACATCGCCAAGCTGATCGAGGATACATTAAAAGCGGAAAAGAAGTATGACTTTACTTCGGTGACAAACGGCGAAGCCTGCTTGAAATACATTGCTGAACAAATGCCGGATTTGATCTTGTTGGACATTCAAATGCCCGGCATCGATGGTATTGAAACGTTGCGCCGCATCAAGGAGTTGGATCCTCGAATTCCGGTGATCATGATTTCCGGATTAGACTCGCTCGAAAAAGCTGTGCAATCCATGAAACTTGGCGCCTATGACTACATTGCAAAACCCTTCAAGGATAAAAATCGTTTAGCAGTGACAATCAGAAACGCGCTGATGACCAGAGACCTCCAGAACGAAATCAAAGAATTGAAACAGAAATACGAATTCGAGAACATCATCGGCAAGAGTGGCGCCATGAAAGAGGTGTTCAAGTCGATGGAAAAGGCGATCAACAGTAAAATCAGTGTGCTGATTTTAGGTGAAAGCGGAACCGGAAAGGAGCTTGTTGCGCGTGCTATCCATTATAATGACAAGGTTCGTGCGAACAAACCTTTTGTGGCGGTCAACTGTTCAGCGCTGCCGGAAACTTTGCTGGAAAGCGAACTGTTTGGTCATGAGAAGGGGGCATTCACCGGTGCAATGAGTCGCCGTATCGGCAAATTCGAGCAGGCAAATGGCGGAACGATTTTTCTCGACGAGATAGGGCTCATGTCTCCGGCGACACAGGCGAAAGTTTTGCGTGTGCTGGAAGATAAAAAATTTGAGCGCGTGGGTGGAAATGAACTTATAGAAGTGGATGTACGCGTAATTTCTGCAACAAATGCTAATCTCGAAGAAGCGATTAAAAAGAATGAATTCCGCGAAGATTTATACTACCGTTTGAACAAATACCCCATCAAGCTGCCACCGCTGCGCGATCGAAAAGAGGATATTCCGCTTCTGGCAGCGCACTTCATCCGAAAATATGTGGAACAAGAGGAAAAGGAGATCGAGGGTATTTCTCCGGAAGCACTGGAATTGCTGATGGCGTACAACTGGCCCGGTAATGTTCGAGAGCTGGAAAATGCCATCGAACGCGCAGTTGTGCTGGCAAATACTAAGGAAATCATGAGTAAAGATTTACCCGCGGCGGTTCGTTCCATCGGGGAAAGAAAAATTTACGAATCCGATGAAACCCTTGCAAGCTGGATTGAACGTCTCGAAGAACAGGCATTGCGCCAGGCGCTGTTAGAAAATGAGGGTAATATTTCCAAAACCGCCAAAAAGTTGGGTATCGGTCGTGCGACCATTTATCGAAAAGCGAAGAAATATGGTTTGCCGATAAATTAGCACATTTTAAAAATACAATTTTTACTTAGACAATCACCGGTTGCTCTTTTTTGTGGGCAGCCGTTTTTTTTGTCTTTTCCCACAATATTTCTTCAACTTTCCCGAAAAAGGAACAAGATTTGCAAATATTATTGCTATAACTGATCTTCTATAGAAAAACTGCTTGCCCCAGTTTGGCAATTGCTTAAAAATCTCGCTTATTCTCTGGAAAAATACATTGTTTCGCTATCCTGCGGATACCAGCATCAGGATAATGCCGTATTCTGCCATTGTACGATAGTGATACATCTGTATCACGTATAAACAGAATAAATAATATGTTGTTTAGAATGATATATTCTTTATATTGAAAATAAAGAAGTTATTTAAATATTAGTAGGATAACATCATTAATTTTAATGGTATAATAATTGCTAACTAATCGATTAATAAATAAGCTAAAAATATCAAACGTTTTAATCAAAAAAATGGCATGGGGCTTGTGAAACTATTCCCTCTCATCAAGGATATTTGCAACGGTACGTACACTCCAATGCAATTGACGGAGTTCATTAACATTTCCCAGAGAATTGCGGTCAGCTATTTGAAGTATCTGGAGATTAATGGCAGGAATATTCGTCCGCGATATCAAGAGACTACAAATGAACTGGAAAATGTCGCTATTGATTGTATTGCGAGTCTTTTCATGCGGAATGAAACGGGGGAGTTTGTACAACTGACACGCTATTTTGGCAATGTTGTCGATAGTCCCGAACCGCCGACAGAACCACTGCTTGCCAATATGCTTCGTCGTTTGATTGTAAAAAAAACGAAGCAAGAATTATCGCGAATTTTCAAGGAACGCGACCCCGAGGGCGCAAAAATAATCCGCAATATCAAGGTCGCTATTCGGAACTCCCAAAAGTTTTCTTCTATCAAAGAAATGGGCAGGGATTTTGTCTATTTTGATCCTGATTATGCTGAGAATCAGACCAGTGCCGTGGATATGGGCGATATTTCATTGTCCGTGCCATTGCCAAAGGATTTAAAGAAAAAGACAATCCCTGAAAAAGAATTATTTCATTATTTTTTGGAAAAATATCAGCCCACCGATTCTGTTTCAGCGATGCTGGAAAAAATTATGGATATCGTTGCCAGCCTGCCGCAATATCACAATTATTTAGCTGTCGACCTCATCGCGGGTATCATTCGCGAAGTCACTTTCCAACATGCTTATGAGCGTCTTTCCAACGACATTGATCGTTCAAATCCTCTTGACGATATTCAGAACAAAGAAATTGAGAAAATCAATAGCCATGTCATCCGCAATATGCAACGCAAGATCCATTCTCAATATTTGCAAAAGAATAAGATTTCCCAGGAAAAGGCTGATATTTATTGTCGGGCTATCAGCGATTTTGTACATGAATTAACGCGGGATAAGGCAACTGATTCAAATTATCAATATCTGAAAAGATATATTCCCAATCTCACGCAAAAGTCTTATCGGGAAAATGAGCGGTCAATATTCGAGTATCTGATTAAGCTTACTAAGAAATCTTTGCGAAAAAGATTGAAGGAATTATTATAATTTTCCGTAAAATTGGAGGCTTGTCTGTATATAAAACAATAAAAAAGACAGCTAAATAAATTAAGTCAATTCAAAAATTGGACTTATGCATTTCGGAAGGATGAACATCCATTTTGATTTGCAGCAATGCATCATGCACTGGCATCTTGCATAAGTCCTCTTTTGAAAAATTGGACAAAAGTCCACCAAGACAGCCTCCTATGAAAAATAAAACACAACATCCGTGTCCTGAAGCGGACCTCATCGAGTTAGTTGTGACGAATCAGGTCATTGAGAAACAGGAGCGGGAAAGAATCGTTCGCCATGTGCAGCGTTGTCCTTCCTGCCGCATCATTTTCAATGAACTGTCTCGTTTTCATACAATTTTCAATGATGAGTTGGAAACCCCTGTGTGTTCTCCTGTCTTTGATTTACTCAACTCCATTCATTTAAATGATGTTGAAATTTCCGGGATTTTGCTTAAACCTGTAGAACCATTGAACGGGCATAAGTCAATGGAATATTTTGCGGAAATTATAATTTCTTCAGAACACCAGGCTGTCCAAAAATTTCAGGATATTACGCTTAATCGGGGAGAAATTTTTCTCCGCGCCGTGAGATCTCGTGAAAGTGGAGCAGCCACGCTCTATATGCTTTCACTGCACGAGCGGTTATACCGAAAAATTCGGCTGCAGATCGGATCAGAGGGGAAGCAATTTTACAGCGATGGAACAGGGAAAATCGATGTCGGAAAATTTGATTTGTCCGCCCTTGAGCACCAAATTGTTACAGTCCATCTCCAGGACTGAACTCTTGCCATAGCCATCGCATGTTTTTATTTCAAAAAATCATTCAGGCATTTTTTTATCCAAATGGAAAAATACATCTAAATGCTATGAAAAATTTTCGTCTTTTTTTAGCGCTAATTTTTTTGATGGGGGTAATTCAGGCCACTCTTACGCCTGCTGCAACGATTCACAGCGAATTTGCAGCAAAGAGGCTTCACCTCGCAGACAAACTGCATCAATCGTTCCATTTATCAATCCAATTAAAAAAATACACGCACATCTGGATCATTTATCGGCTTGATAAAGGGATCACTCCGGTCGAGAAAATTTTACCATTATTCACGTCAATAAAAAGAACTCGTTTGGTGGATATCTTATCAGATTCTACAAAAAGTCCCGAGTTAAACAACCGCCGGCGGATGGCATCACTTCCATTTGCAGGGATGATTGCTAATAATTCTGAATTAAAGGCAGATGATTGTTTCATTGCAATAAAATATTTTCTACAATCCGGCAGGCCACGGTTGTTACAAATCGATCCGCTGACGCTTCATTCGTTTATCGATCAGCAAAATATCCCTTTATTCTGGTTGGGAACTGTTTCTGCAGAGAAAAGTTTTTCCTATTTGAAGCATCTTTTCAAGCAGGAACAGCACGAACAGTTGCAACGACAATTAGTGAGAGCGATGTCTTTTCATAATCAGCCTGCTAAATTCTATTCGTTTGCAAAGGATATTTTGAAAAATAAATTTTCTGAAAGAGTGAAAAGAGATGCAATTTTAGGATTGGGAAATTATCCTGACAGCAGAAATCTCCGCCTGTTAGCTCTAATCAGCCAGAAATCGATTTCTCTTAAATTGAGAAAAATAGCCGTGCATGCCATCTCTCAAAACAAAAACATTAGCGCAAGACAGTTGCTTAAACATCTGGCAATCCGAGCGCGAAATTCAGAGATTCGCAAAGAAGCAATCTTTTGGCTCAGTCAGTTCAACGATCGTGCTTCATTTAATACGTTGCTCACGATTTTGGAAAAATGCCAAAATAGCGAGATTAAAGAATACACGATTTTTGCCATTAGTCAGTCACCCGATGAGATGGGAAGACTTATTCTAAAGAAAATCGCAGAGCAAAATCCGGATCCGGAATTGCGTGAAACGGCGATTTACTGGATGGGGCAGACAGATGAACAAAAAAAGCTGGATTTTATGATCGAGTTTTTCAATTCAGTGCAAAATTGATAAAAAAAATCGAAGAGATAGCATCTCTCCGATTTTTTTTGAATATCTTCTTTCCTGTATTAGCTCAATCTTTTTTGCTCGCTTCACTTCCTTTTCCCTGCGCCATTTTTTGCTCTGCCGCCTTGATTTGCTGGGGTGAATAATTGAGCTGTTCTTTGTTCTTCAATATTTTTTTTGCTTTTCTTTTCCTCATTTTTTTGCCCTCCGTCCTAATTTTAGAATTCACCATCTTCAAATTTAATCGCCGGATATTCGCGTAATTTGTCCTTGAAGATTTGTTTGATTTCTTCCAATCGTGCTTCGGTTTTGGCTTCGAATCTCAGTACCAACACCGGCTGCGTATTTGACGCTCGGACAAGCCCCCAGCCGTCGCCGAATAAAACACGAGCGCCATCAATATCTACAACGTCGTATTCTTCTTTGAATGATTTCACCAGATCAGCAACGATATTGAATTTTTCTTCATCGGCACATTCCACGCGGATTTCTGGAGTGCTTACAAAATTGGGAATCTCGTCAGCCAGCTGAGACAATTTTTTACCACTTTCGGCGACCATTTTCATCAGCCTGCCCGAGGCATAAATGGCGTCGTCGTATCCGTAAAAATCGTCTCCGAAGAAAATATGTCCCGACATCTCACCGGCAAAAGGAGCCTTTTCTTCTTTCATTTTTGCTTTTAGCAACGAATGTCCGGTCTTCCACATCAACGGTTTACCGCCGTGGTTTTCGATGTATTCGGGAAGAGCTTGCGAACATTTTACATCAAATACAATTGTCCCGCCGGGCACGTGCTGCAAAACATCGCGACTAAAAAGCGCGATCAAGCGGTCAGCATAGATAATGCGTCCTTTGTCGTCGATGGCGCCGATTCTGTCTGCGTCGCCATCGTATCCGATTCCCATGTCCGCGCCGTTATCCAGAACAGCTTTCTGCAAATCTACCACATATTTGGGCACAGTCGGATCCGGCAAGTGATTAGGGAAAGTGCCGTCCGGTTCGCAGTACAGGCAGATCACTTCGCAGCCCAGATCGCGCCAGATTTCCGGTGCAATGACTCCCGCAGTGCCGTTCCCCGCATCAATGACGATTTTCAGGGGTTTTTGCAGTTTTATTTTTGATTTTATCATCTCTTTGTACGCTGGCACGATATCGACGGATTCAAGAGAACCTTCGCCGGACAAAAATTCATTTTTTTCGATAATCGCACGTAATTTCTGTATTTCATCGCCGTAAATAGAGGCAATTCCTTCGCACATTTTGAGTCCGTTGAATTCAATGGGATTGTGGCTTCCCGTTATCATAACGCCGCCGTGCGCATTGAGGTGCACAATGGAAAAATAGAGTCCCGGAGTGGGTACCTCTCCGATGTCAATTACATGTGCGCCTGTGGACATCAACCCACTAATGAAAGCCTTTTGAATACGCGGAGAAGAGAGGCGAACATCTCTACCGACAGAGAATTTTTTCAAGCCTTTTTTCCCCAGATATGTGCCGTACGCCTTGCCGATTAGTTCAATGTTTTCGTCTGTCAAATCTTTGTCCGCAATGCCTCTGATATCGTACTGGCGAAAGATATTTGGATTCATTTTCGCTCTCCTTTTGCTTTTTATTTATATATGCGAATGACCAGTTAAAATTGAAATAAGACGCTAATCGATTGTTTTTAAAAGGCTGACGCCTTAACTCCAATCCAATTTCGGAATTAAGCCGTAAGGCTTTT
>NATN01000239.1 GCA_002085355.1 Candidatus Zhuqueibacterota bacterium 4484_87
TGTGGCTCCACTATTTATGATGTGTGATTTTCATGACGTAGGCGTCTCCATCGGAGATAATTCGACGGGAAAAAGTGTTCCCCCTAAAGAATTAAGAACTAAAGGCTTTTCAACGCCCTCAAGCTCAAGCATGAAAGCACCTTCGCTCTCCTTCACGCGACCGCTACGCTCAAACGCATGAATCACTTCGGCGACAGCGCCAGAACGCACAAATTCCAGTGGCGCACAAAATCGGCCATCGTTCAAAAAACCAATTTTCAAATCAGAAACATCAATTACACCGCCAACAGATTCACTGACTTTTTTAGCTGTTAGCCGTGTGTAAGTTTTTTTGAGGAGTTCCTTGTCATTTTGCTGGGAATAAACGAGAAGAGGCAAAAAGAAAAGCGACAAAAAAGCAAACCTACGAAAATTCTCTTTGAATAAAACAGACAAAATCTCTCCAGAAATAATAAACTTCTTTAAATTGACAAATTGATCTTTTAAACATAATAAATTTATTTTTGTAAGTCAACAGAAATTTGGAATTTTTTTTCCAAAAGAAATATTTTTCGATATTTTTTTTCGTTTGCAACAGACAAACTCACAACATTCTTCACAGCCACCGATTCTCACTGATGACTACAGATAAAATTTCTGCATATTGGAAATTTTCATTTGCATTTGTAATTTTCTGTTCATTTTTTTAAATAAATCCGTGCAAATCCGTGTCCATCCGTGGCTAATTAAAAATTTTCCCATTATCAACTTCTGCTAAACCCAAATTATTTAAAAAAACCACCTTACATTTCCTTGACATTTAAATCGAAAGTTTGTATATTGAAAATAATTTTCGACATTTTTGGAATATTTTTTAGCGGAGGTTGTGCTCATGAATAGAAAAGTTCAAATACTCACGTTTATTTTGCTCATTTTATCATTACCACTTTTCGCCGCTAACAAACGCCCCATCTCTGTAGAAGACCTTTTTTCCATCGGGCGTGTCAGCGATGTACAAGTTTCCCCGGATGGAAAATATTTATCCTATACCGTGAAATACTATTTCATGGAAACAAATAAAAGCAACAGCGACATTTGGCTGGTTCCCGCGAAAGGCGGGGACCCGATTCAGTTGACCAATAACCCTAAAGCTGATTTTGGTGCACGCTGGAGCCCGGACGGTTCGAAAATTGCGTTTATTTCCACACGCAATGGATCGCCGCAAATTTTCACTATTTCCGTAAACGGCGGAGAGGCGAAACAACTGAGTCACATTTCCACCGGAGCCAGCGGCATTGTCTGGTCACCGGACGGAAAGTACATTGCTTTTTCCTCGGAAGTTTACCCCGATTGCAAAACTGACGCTGAAAATCAGGCGCGCGAAGAAGCCGAGGCAAAATCCCCAGTGAAAGCCAAAATTATCGATCGTCTGTTTTTTCGCCACTGGAATCGCTGGACAGACGAAAAACGTTCCCACGTTTTTGTGATGAAAAGCAGCGGCGGCGATGCCTGGGACGTTACCTCCGGCGATTTTGACTCGCCTCCGCTGGATTTGGGCAGCAGTCAGGATTACGCTTTTTCGCCCGACAGCAGGGAAATCGCCTTTGTCCGTAATGAGGATCCGGTAGTTGCCATTTCCACGAACAACGATATTTTCGTCACGCCCGTGCAAGGTGGAAAAATCACGAAAATTACCGCCAATCCTGCCAATGACAATCAGCCGGTATATTCCCCGGGCGGAAAATATCTCGCTTATCGCGCCATGAAACACGCCGGGTTCGAGGCAGATCAATATGATCTGATTCTTTTTAATCGCCAGACCAATGAACGAAAAAATTTAACTACGGATTTTGATCGCGATGTGGGTACTTTTCATTTTGACAGTAAGGGTAAATATATTTATTTTACATCGCAGGATGAAGGCAGAAATTGCATTTTCCGCATTCCTGTTCACGGCGGTAAAGTGCAGAAGGTCATCGGCGACGATTATGTAAGAAGTTTTGTCATTGACCCCAATGGAAGATACCTCTTTTTCGCCAAAGAGGCAATAAACAGACCAACAGAAATTTTTCGTTCAAAAACGAATGGCAAGAATATCACACAGCTCACATTCACCAATTGCGATCTTATCTCGCAATTGGCTATGAATGACCTCGAAGATTTTTGGTTCGAAAGTTTCGACGGGAAAAAAGTGCACGGCATGTTAGTAAAACCGCCTAAATTTGACCCGGCGAAAAAATATCCGCTGATCTATCTCATTCACGGCGGGCCTCAGGGTATGTGGTCGGATGATTTTCACTACCGTTGGAACGCTGAAATGTTTGCCGCGCCGGGATACGTTGTCGCCATGGTCAATTTCCGCGGTTCCAAAGGATACGGCCAGGAATTTTGCAACGCTGTGAGCAAGAATTGGGGCGGCGGACCTTACAAAGATTTGATGGCTGGAATAGATTATTTGCTAAAAACTTACGACTTCATAGACGGGGATAAATTAGCAGCAGCCGGTGCATCTTACGGCGGCTTCATGATCGATTGGATTTGCGGGCATGAAAATCCGTTCAAAGTGCTCGTTTCCCACGACGGAGTTTATGATCAACGCTCCATGTACGGCGCGACTGAAGAGTTGTGGTTTCCGGAATGGGAATTCAATGGCACGCCTTATGAAAATCCTGAATTATACGAAAAATGGTCTCCGTCGAATTTCGCGAAAAATTTCAAAACACCGACGCTGGTCATTCACAGCGAAAATGACTTCCGCGTTCCGGTAACCCAGGGATTCCAAATGTTCACTGCCTTGCAGCGAAACGGAGTTCCGTCGAGGTTGCTCTATTTCCCGGATGAAGATCATTTTGTCACCAAACCGCAAAACGCGCGATTATGGTGGAAGACAGTCCACGAATGGATTGCAGAATGGATAAATAAGTAATTAGACTTTTGTAAAAAGCATGTTTTTTCTTCAAAACAAGAAAAGCAACAAAGATTAACCATGAAGTTCAGAAAGTATGAATGAAGGACACAAAGTTTTTTAAATAACTTTATTGAACTAATTTTTAAGGTATTAGGCTTGTTTGATAAAAACATTACGATTAATTTTTCCTTTGTGAGCTTTGCGCCTCCTTTGCGAACTTTGCAGTAAAACATCAAATTTACAAAAGTTTAGTAAGTAAAACGAGCCAAAACGCCGGATTTCAAATGCCGGCGTCTTTTCTCTTTTGAAATAATTTCAGGAAAAAATTATGGTCTCCCGTGCGCAAAAAATCCGGCTGGGCATTTTTTTAACCACTGCGATCATCATTTTAGTAGGCGCAGTCGGGGTCATCACCGGAAATCGGCTGATGAAAAAAACTGCTGTTTATTACATTCGCTTTAAAGATGTTTCGCTCACAGGCCTGGAAATTGGGTCGTCAGTAAAATATCGCGGTATCCGCGTTGGCAGGGTGGACGATATTTATATCGATCCTGACGACATCACTTCCGTCATTGTCAAAATGAGCTTGAACCCAAAAGTCCCCATCAAAGAAAACACAGAAGCGGTTCTTACGCTCATCGGCATCACCGGTCTGAAAATGATTGAACTGCGCGGCGGAACAAATGAGGCAAATGACCTGCCGCCGGAAAATTTCATCAAGCCGGGTCAATCAGTCGTGGAGACGATTACCGGCAGAGCGGAGATTATCGCTGAAAAACTCGAGCTTATTTTGAATAATCTGGCAAATTTCACTGAGGCAGGAAACAGAGAAAAATTTTTAGGTTTGATCGAAAATACCAGCCGGGCGCTGAACAATTTTGCTACTTTGCTGGATACAAATCAGACCCATTTGAATAACATTATTGCCAATTTTGACGATATTTCCGGAAATCTGGACACGCTCATTGAGAGCGCCAACTTTGCTGTGAATGACATTCGCAAAATAACCCAATCGAAAGAGCTGATCAAGACTGTCGGCAATATGGAAAAAGTGACCGGGCAATTGGCAGAAGCTGATTTAGCCCAGGTCATTAAAAAAATGGAACTGGCGCTCGACCAAACCAATCGCACTTTCACCCATTTGGATCTGACACTTTTGAAAAGCAGACATGATATTCTGAGTTCAGCCGAAATTTTGCGTGAGAGTTTGGAATATTTCAATGAATTCACCAGATTGATCAGTGAGAATCCATCACTGCTGTTACGAAGTTCGCGTCAAGGAGAAATTCAGGAGCGGTAAAAATTATGAAACAAAATATTTTCAAAATAACCGCGATTATTTTTGCCATGTTGCTGGGCATTTTGCTGCTTCGCTGTGCGACCAAATCCATTCAAAGGCAATATTTCATTCTGGATTACAACCCGATTTTACGCGACAGTTCCCTGACAGTGGAGAAGCCTCTGCCCTATCGCGTGCAGGTGCAAACGATGAAGATCCCCCGGACATTTGACAGAGTGAATATTGTCGTGCGCTACTCTGCTCATCGGCTGGATTATTATCGCTACCAGCTCTGGGCAATCAGACCGCAAATCGTGATATCCGATTTGATTGCGCGTCACATCCAGCGCTATCACATTTTCGAATCCTGCCAGCGGGAATTTTTGGACGAAAGGCCTGACTATGAAATAATTGGCTCTATCGAAGCCATTGAAAAATTTGACAATCCAAATTACACTGCCGCGCATCTGGCAATGAAACTCTACTTGCGCACTTTCGATGGCTACGAGCCGGTTCTGACTCACGAATTTGACCGCGTAGAAGAAATGCCAGTTTTTCGCATGGAACTTTTCGCCAAAAAATTAAGCGATATCGTCCAAGAAGAAACAGACAATTTTATCAGAAAGATAATAAAATATTTCAAAGAACAAGAAAAAAATACAGCAAATCCAAAAAACCAACAATCATAAATCTGCCAGCAACCTCACGAGTGCAGGAAAAAGCCTATAACTGGATCGCTCCGCCGCCAAAGGTTCAGCTTGATCAGGAGGGGTTGGATGACATCAAAGGCCTGGGCAGACTGTTTTTGCCGGCAATGACCAATTCCGATTTTGAGCCAGTTTACACAGTGATGCAGGGAGATTCAATTGTAAAAGTCCAGAAAATGGGACGCAGCTTGTTCCTGAAGCCCGGAAAGTACACCGTTTATCTGGGCTCTGGCAATTTGAATCAAATGATCAAAAAAAGTGTGACTCTTCAACCTGAGGAAACATTCATCCTGCAGCCTGATTGGAGTGGGCTCACTATTCGCGTTATAGACGAAGCGAGAAACTGGCTCAAGGAAGCATACGAAATTTACCGGCTTCCAGAAGGCGAAGCTTTCGGCATCGGCTATGGCGCAGACGAACAGTTGGGAGAAAATCCGCAGACATGGATTCTTCGCCCGGGTTTGTACAAAATTGTGAAATTAGGCGAACACGTCAACACATACCTCAATTTTGCCACAGTGCGGCTGCTTCCTGGCGAACTCACGCAGTACACAATCGTCGTGGACAGCGATACGAAAAACTTTATCGGCGCGGGAATTTTACTTTCTGAAATTAAAAAGCCCGGACTTTCTACCTGGACGACCTACAGCGCTTTGTACGGCAGCTTCACTCTGAATCGTGCCAATGACGTCACTTCACAGAATCAGCAGACAAGCATGGCTTTTGTGGCGCAGTTGGATTACAACGTCAAATATAGCACAAACCGCCACTTTTTCCTATCGCGCGGCATTGTCGAAGAAGGCTGGAACATGCAGCGTAAACAAAATACTTTCCGCAGCTATCTTGACAATGTGCGCTGGAAAAATACTTACATTTTCTATTTTTTGCCTGGGATCGGCGTGTACGGACGTTTTTTTCTGGAAACGAATTTATTTCAAACAACCTATTACTACGATAAGCCGAGAACCATCCTTCTGTACGATGTTGACGGAAAATTGCATGTAAAACATTTGAATGCGGAAAAAGTTGATGTCTCGCCTCATTTCTCACCTCTTGAGCTAAAAGAAGGATTGGGTATCAATCTTTCTTTGATTCGATCCATGCGCGCCAATTTCAACATTCGTTTTGGCATGGGATTTCGGCAAAATCTCAATAAAGAATTATTCATTCAAAGCACTGACAATGATACGACATTTTATCAGAAAAATTCAATTTACCAGCGCGGGCCTGAAGCTTCTCTCCTGGGCAATTACCGTTTCTTTCGCAATATTATGATTACATCCGAATTGGATGTATTAGCGCCTTCAGGCAATTACAACAGGCTTGTTTACGAATGGGAAAATAATATCAACTACCGCGTATCAAAAAATATTTCTCTGGATTACACCATACGATTGAAACGCGATCCTTCAATTATTTCGTACGTTCAGTCAGAGCAAATTTTATTGTTGCGCTATTCATTCATTTTATTTTAAAATACCCATGATTGATATAAAAAAAATTGAAAATACGCTCAAATTCATCGGCGATTTGAAAACACCGGACATAAAGCTCGCCTGGCGATCAGTAAAAAAAGAAATGGCAGCCATGTCCCAAAAGCGGATTTTATTTGATTTGTCAGATTTAAAATCCATCGACAGCGCCGGGGTTGCCTTTTTGGATGAAATAAAAAATAGTTCTGATAAAAAAATCGAATTCATTAATATCAACCGCAACATAAATCAAACGATACAAGCCTTTTCTACCCGCGAAATGGACGAGCCTGAGCCGCCGCGTACGCCGTCTTTTTTTGAGCGGATTGGAGACATTGGTTTTCGCGGTTTTC
>NATN01000240.1 GCA_002085355.1 Candidatus Zhuqueibacterota bacterium 4484_87
CCGCTTGTAAGCGACAACGTCACAGCTTTTGCTTTTGACGAAGAGACGGGACGGGTTTACATCGGTTCAACAGAAGGGATATCGTGCCTGATTACACCTTTTTCCAAACCAAGGGAAAATTTAAACGATGTCAAAGCCGGGCCTAATCCGTTCTTCCCGCAGAAAGATCCGGTATTTTCCATTGTCAATCTTACAGATGATGTCGATATTCGTATTATGACTGAAAATGGCGCCGTTGTCAGAACGATCTCCAAGGATGACATTTTGGGATCACAAGCATTGTGGGACGGGAAAAATGATGCAGGGAAATATGTCGCCAGCGGAATTTATCTGTTTGTTATTTTCAATAAAGAAACCGGCATAAATAAAGTCGGGAAAGTGGCAGTAATTCGCTAACTGACCTAATTTCCCAAAAATCATTTGCAAAAGCATAAGGCAAATTTAAAATTTGTCGCAAAATCACCAAACGGGAGCACGATGTTAAAGAGTTTACATGTTGAAAATTTTGCTCTGATCGATAAAATTGATATTGAATTTGGCTCTGGACTGAATATAATTACCGGCGAAACAGGCGCCGGAAAATCAATTCTCATTGATGCTTTGGGGTCCGCTTTGGGCGAAAAAATTCCGGCGGATGCCTTACGCAAAGGTACGCGCAAAGCAATCACTGAATGTCTTTTCAGTATCGGGCATCTGCAGCACGTGCTCGACTTTATGGAACAAAATAGCATTGACAATCCGGACAATGCGCTCATTCTTCGAAAAGAATCATCAGAAACCGGACGCAATCGTGCTTTTGTGAATGACACACCTTTCCCTAATGCCACGCTCGAACAATTGGGCGAATTCCTCGTCGATCTTCACGGTCAGCATGAGCATCAGGCGCTACTCAAGGTAAAATATCACATTCAGTATCTCGATGATTTTGGCGGCTATTCATCGCTTTTGCAAAAATTCTCCGAAGAATTTCACAAATTTATCCATCTTCGCGAGGAATTGCACCATTTGCTGGACCAAGAAAAGCAGTCACGCGAGAAGCGGGATTTGTATCAATTCCAACTCAAAGAAATCAATCAGATCGATCCTGTACCTGGCGAGGAAGAAGAACTCATTCAAGAGGAAAAACTGCTCGGTAACAGCGAGAAACGATACCAATTATCCGCTGCTGCTGCCAATGAGCTTTATGAAGCCGAAACATCCGTTTACGACCGGTTGTCGCGGATTCTGGAAATGGTAGAAGAGTTAGCTGCCATTGATCCTGAACTGGCACCCATTCGTCACGACTGTGAATCTGCGCAGGTGGCAACTCAGGAAATCGGAAAATTTCTGCAAAGTTACAGTCAGAGCATTGAAATCAACCCTGACAGGCTGAATGAGATACGCGAGCGGCTGGGCTCTTTTTCTTTGTTGAAAAGAAAATATCAGCGCAGCATTGAGGAAATTGTTCAATATAAACAGCAAATTGAACAAGAACTCCATTTGATCGAAAATCTTGATGAAGTGATCACACAAAAAAATGCGGAAATTGAACAGCAAAGGGAAATTCTATCCCATCTGTGCCTCGAATTATCGGAGAAGCGCACGCAAACTGCTAAGAAACTGGAAAGTGTCGTGCAAGCTCATCTCGCAGAGTTGGGGATGAAAAATGCGCGCTTTAAAGTTTCCGTCACTCAGACACGGGACGAGAAAGGCGCAGCCGAGATAAATGGCGTCCGGATGCGCACTACGGAACGGGGAGTTGATCATGTAGAATTTTTTATGGCTGCCAATCCTGGCGAAGACCTTAAACCACTGATTCGTGTGGCATCCGGCGGTGAAATTTCCCGCATCATGCTGGCGTTGAAATCTTCGCTTGCCATCGCAGACAGAATTCCGGTACTCATCTTTGATGAAATTGACATTGGCATTTCCGGCCGCATTGCTCAGTCCGTGGGCCTCGCCCTTAAAAAATTGGCGCAAACGCATCAGATTATATGCATCACTCACTTACCACAAATTGCCAGCATGGCGGACAATCATTTTGTCGTAGAAAAAACATCAACAAATGAAACAACGACCACCGGAATTCGGAAACTGTCCGCTGATGAACACATTTACGAAATTGCAAAACTGTTGGGCGGCGAGACAGTTTCTGAAGCCCACATAAACAGTGCCCGCGAGCTGATCGAAGAAGCGCACCGCTTGGCAACTGAAACACATTGAGACAACAAATTCACCGCAAAATACTGCTCTTTTTTCCCGCCAGATTTTTCATTTTGGCGACAAACTCTTTCTCGTTGTTTTTCAAATAGTTACAACCCTATATTTTTCTTTCGATACAAAATCATTAACATTAGACAATTTTGGAGCAATTTTTGCATCCCTAACATTACAATTGGGCGAATTGCAACCACAGCAATTCTTGCAACAATGGCAAAAGATCACAATAAGTGACAAAGTTCAAATTTTATCTCTTGTGATAGCATAATTTTTCATAAGAGCTGACAAAATTGAATTTCCGAAAAGTAAGTTAAAAAATAAATTTCTGATAAATATTGAGGAGATATCATCATGTACAACAGCAAAACACTCATCCGCTCCTCCTTTGTTTCTCTGACTTTTGAATGAAGCGGACGGCGAAATGTCACAACAATCCGTTGCCGCGACAGAAAAGTCATCGGCAAATGACGGGACGCAATCATCCCAAGACATCAGCGACGACGAACTCGGTTCGCTGCTGTCCGAAGCTAACGATGCCTTTGCCAGTAATCAATCGTCCGGGAGCAGTGGCGATACAGATGAATTGATGAAACTGCTGCAAGCAGATGAAACAACCCAACAGCAGCCATTCCCTGCGGAAAACGCCAATGGATATGCTCAGGATGTTTCCCCCAGTCAATCTCAGGATGATTTGAATCAATTGCTTGGCGCTTCCGATTCTGAAAATCAGAATGACGGACAATCACTTGCAGCGATCAATGATGAGATCCATCATCTGGAAAATGTACTGAATGAAAAGACGAGTTTGAAACAGCAATTGCAACAGCAAATTCAGGAGTACGACCAGCGTATTGCCCAATTGGAATCGCATTTGACATCACCAGCATCAGAGAGCAACTATTACGCCGGACAGCAATCAACAACCGACTATGGTTACAGCGAAACAAGCAGCTCGACAAATGTGGCATTTAATTCAAATACTCCGATTGATGATTACGAAATCACTTACAAAGATGCGCTGCAATTATTCAATGAGCACCGCTATCGTGATGCTGTCAGTCAATTTTATGCATTGCTGCAAATCAACCCACGTCATAAGTTAGCGGACAATTGCCAATACTGGATTGGCGAATGCTACTATGCGCAGGGCAAATATTATCAGGCAATTGCCGAATTTAATAAAGTCGCAGCTTTCGATGCTGCTGACAAAAAAGATGACGCCCAATTGATGCTTGGTTTGTGTTTTCTGAAAGTGGGTGAAAAAAACGCAGCCCAAACCGAATTTAACTGGCTCATCGGCGCTTTTGCCAACAGTGAATATGTCAACAAAGCTTATCACTATCTGAGACGACTGTAAATTTTTGACAGGGGGAGTTTAAATTTTAAAAAAAACTCCCCTTTTTTTCCTCAATTGCATCTTCGTACTTGCTTCTTGAGTTTTTGTTTATTATATTAAAACCATCTAATAACTCAACGCACCTGATGTGAATTCTGCAGACACGATTGATAAATACCGGCGTTTGTTGTTTTTTCCGCACTTGATATTTTTTCTAACGCATTGTTTCTTATTTAATTAAAACTATTCGCACTTTGAAGCAGAGGGAATACGCACCATGTCAAAATTTATCCACTTGCACAACCATACAAGCTACAGTCTGTTGGACGGCGCCTGTCGAATTGACGATATCATCGAAACGTGCGAAGCCTTTGGAATGGACACTTTTGCCATTACAGACCACGGGAATATGTTCGGAGCTATCCACTTTTACCTTGCCATGAAAAAAAAGGGACTGAAACCCATCATTGGCGCTGAAGTTTACGTGGCACCGCAGGATCGCACTTTGAAGGAAAAAACCGACAAACAGAAAGATACATCTTACCATCTCGTATTACTCGCGAAAAATTTTGAAGGATATCAGAATTTAATGGAATTAGTCTCGCGCGGATATACGGAAGGTTTCTATTACAAACCCAGAATTGACAAAACACTTCTTCGGCAGTACTCTTCCGGGCTCATTGCTATGTCCGCGTGCATATCCGGGGAAATCGCCCGTAAAATCAGAAAAAACGACATGGAAGCTGCTGAAAAAGCAGCCTTGGAATATAGAGGAATTTTTGGCGAAGATTTTTATCTTGAAATTCAACGCCACGGCATCGAAGAGGAAGAAAAAGTCGTTCAGGGGATGGCTGAAATCAACAGAAAGCACGGCATCCCACTGGTGGCGACAAACGATATCCATTATTTAAAAAAAGAACACGCCCGCGCCCATGAAATTTTGCTCTGCATTCAAACAGGTAAAACGCTCAAAGACACCAACCGCATGAGATTTAACACAGATCAGGTTTATTTCAAATCACAGGAAGACCTTGATGAGATTCATTTGCCTGAATTTGAACTGCCGGCAGAATATCAGCATCTCTCCCTTGATGAATATCTGCGTCTTTTAGCCGAAGAAGGTTTGAAAAAAAGATACTCCAATATTACGCCCAAACTTGAACAGCGACTGGAACAAGAGTTAGGAATTATCAAAAAAATGGGCTATGCCGGCTATTTTTTGATTGTAAAAGATTTTATTGACCATGCGCGGGAAGAAGGCATTCCGGTGGGACCAGGACGAGGCTCGGCTGCAGGAAGTCTTGTCTCATACTGCCTGCGCATCACCAATATCGAACCCATGCAATACGATCTGCTTTTTGAGCGTTTTCTCAACCCCGACCGCGTCAGTATGCCTGATATTGACATTGATTTTTGTTATGAACGTCGCGAAGAAATTATTCAATATGTCAAAGACAAATACGGCGAAGAGAACGTGACGCAAATCATCACCTTCGGCACAATGGCGGCGCGCGGCGTCATTCGCGATGTTGCCAGAGTGCTGGACATTGAATTATCTGAAGCGGATAAAATAGCAAAATTAATACCTCAGGGCCCCAAAATCACATTGACCAAAGCGCTTGAGGAAGTCCCGAAACTACGTGAATATGCACAAAAGGGCGGAGTATATAAAGATCTCATTGATAATGCGCTTGTACTGGAGGGGTTGCATCGCCACGCATCTGTCCATGCTGCAGGAGTGGTCATTACGCCGGGCAAATTGACGCAATACACGCCGCTGCATAAATCCCCGCAAAAGGATACCACCACGCAATACGACGGAAAAACTCTGGAAAAAATCGGTATCCTAAAGATGGATTTCCTCGGATTGCGGAACTTGACCGTCATTCACGACACAGTGGAACAATTGAAACCGCGCGGCATAAATATTGACCCGGACAGTATTCCACTGGACGACAAAGAGACGCTGAAGCTTTTTGGCAGAGGCGAAACTGTCGGTGTCTTCCAATTTGAAAGTTCGGGTATGCGCAATTCTCTCATGCAACTGCAACCGCAAAACATCGGCGATCTGATTGCAATGAACGCGCTGTATCGCCCGGGGCCAATGGATCATATCCCGGATTTCATTAACCGCCGCCATGGAAGAACGCCCATTACCTTTGCGCATCCCAAATTGGAACCAATCCTGAAAGAAACCTACGGCATCATTGTTTATCAGGAACAGGTCATGCGCGTCGCCAGTGAATTGGCTGGCTTTTCCATGGCAAAAGCTGATGAATTGCGCCGCGCCATGGGAAAGAAAATCAAATCAGCGATTGAAAGTCTTAAAGTTGAATTTATTGATGGCGCGGTAAAAAATGGCGTCGCTGCAGCAGATGCCAGTAAAATTTATGATTTGATTGAAAAATTCGCTGAATATGGGTTTAATAAATCACACGCTGCTGGCTATTCTGTGCTTGCCTTCCAGACTGCCTACTTAAAAACGCACTATCCCGCTGAATTTATGGCAGCTAACTTGACCAGTGAAATGAACAGTTCCGATCGCGTCGTCATTCTCATAGAAGAATGCAAACGCATGGGATTGGAGGTCCTTCCGCCGGACATTAACTTCAGCGATTTAAAATTCACTGTGGAAAACGGGAAAATTCGTTTCGGCTTGCTTGCTATTAAAAATGTCGGGAAAAACGCCATTAAGTCAATCATAGAAACCAGAAAAGAAAATGGCACCTTCAAAACGATCTTCGAGCTTTGCGAGTATGTGGATTTGCGACAAGTGAACAAAAAAGTGCTCGAAAGTCTGGCACAAGCGGGCGCGATGGACTCTCTCGAAGGCAACCGACATCAGCTTTTTCTGTCCGTGGACACCGCGATTCACTATGGGCAGCAAAGATCTGTACAGCGTGCAAAAGGGCAGACGAGCATCTTTGGTGCAAATCCTGAAACGCAGCACATGGACGTTCCGCCACTCCCTGCGGTTTCGGAATGGCCGGAACGGGAAAAATTAAACTACGAAAGATCTGTCCTGGGATTTTATCTGTCCGGTCATCCTCTTTCTCAGTACGCATTTGTCATTAAGCTTTTTTCATGTAATAACTTGAATGAGCTTAATTCTCTGGACAATGAAATGCCTGTGCGCATTGGCGCCCGTGTGATTAATGTAAAACAGTACATTACTAAAAATAAAAAGCCAATGGCATTTGTCTCCGTTGAAGATTTGACGGAATCGGGAGAGGTGATTGTTTTCCCTGAAGCTTATGACAAATTCAGAGATTTTCTTCAGGAAGATCAACTAATCTTTATCATCGGACAAATATCAAAGCGGGAAGAGGACGAAACTGCAAAAATCATTTGCAGGCAGGTCATCCCGTTTGATCAAGTCTGGAATCGGCTGGGAGAAAGTTTGCATATCCGCATTAATGAAGAGCAAGTATCCAGAGAAAAAATTTTCAACATCAAAAACTTGCTGATGCAATCACAGGGAAAAATCCCGGTATATCTTGACGTACGTACACAAAAAAATGGTACTTATACTTTGCGCTCGCGCAGAATTTTCACTCAACTGACGCTGGATCTGGCACAAAAATTGTCCGAACAGGTTGGTAAAGATAATATCTGGGTCGAATAATGCACCCAGGTATTAGAGCATAATTTACCTTCGGGAATCGCTCCCGGATAGTTCGATATTTCTCTATTCGCTTCTATTTTCGGAGGACTCACTTATGGAACGTTTATTGAATCGAATGTTATCTACTCTTCTCCCCCCCATGAGCGGCTGGGATGAGCTAAAAGATGAAGCAATTCAGGAAAAAGAATTGATTAGCAATTATTTGTTATTCACTGCCGCGATCCCTGCCATTTCCGGCTTTTTAGGATTGATTTTTTCCGGCGAAGCATTTTTTCACTCGTTATTTTGGGCAATCATATTTTATGGCTGCGCTATCGGAGGGGTTTTTCTGCTGGCAAAAGTGATAACCTATCTGGCCAACAGCTTCAACGCAGAAGAAAACTTGCAAACGTATCTGAAGTTGGTTGTCTTTGCTTCAGCACCTGTTTTCATCGCCAGTATTTTCTTCATCATTCCCCCGCTGTACTGGCTTTCCATTGTCGGAGTTTACGGCTTTTTGCAATTCTGGATTGGGTACGATAAGATCGTGTTCTGTCCGGAGGAAGAAAAGTTCAACTTCTTCTTTATCAGCTTGATAGCTTTTATCCTAACAATAATTTTAATTTATCTCCTTCCGGCGCTCATAGTCAATGCAGCAGTTTATCAGTGATTTTGTGGAGTGATGACGCTCTCGTTTTTTTCTTAATTTAACGATCAGAGAGGGTATCAGATGAATGAAAAAACTGGTGCAACAAAACCACTGTACAATGCTAAAGGCTGGCTGAGACTGATCGGAGTTGTGTCCATCATCTACGGCGTTTTTCGTCATCGATTGGGCGATTGTCTCCGGTATTTCATCCTTACAATTTATAACTTTGCTGATCCGGTAATTTTTAAAAGCGGTAAAATGAATGATAATTGACACGCACGCTCATCTTTGTGATGAGCAATTCAATGCGGACATTGGGCAAGTCATTTCGCGGGCAGCCCAAAAGGATGTAAGAAGGATTATTTCAGTGAGTGAGTCGATCACTGATGCAAAGAAAAACCTTCTGCTCGCTCAAAAATATCCGGTTATTTTTCCCGCTGCCGGGCTATTTCCCACTGATCTGGACCCTGAACATGCAGAAGAAATGATAAATTTTATCAGGGACAATCAAAAAGAATGGATCGCTGTCGGAGAGGTTGGTCTGGACTTCTGGGCGGTAAAATCGGACGAAGAACAACAACTTCAGCGGGAAATTTTTCGCCGTTTCATTTTGCTGGCAAAAGAATTAGATATTCCGTTAAACATCCACTCCCGCTCCGCTGGAAAATACGTAATTCAGATGCTGCTCGAAAACGAAGCAGAAAAAGTGCAGCTTCATGCTTTTGACGGTAAAGCAAGCTCCGCCTTGCCGGCAGTTGAAGCAGGCTATTTTTTCTCAATCCCGCCGTCAATCATTCGCTCACGACAAAAACAAAAATTGGTTAAACAATTACCGTTGGATCGTTTGCTATTGGAAACGGACAGTCCGGTACTGGGCCCAACGCCCGGACAACGTAATGAGCCAGAGAATATTGTACTCGCACTGAAAAAGGTAGCTGAAATTAAAGAAATCCATGAAAAACAGGTGGAAGAGGCAGTATTCGAAAACACATGTCAACTTTATGGTTTCAGAGCAGAAGATTTCAGTTAGAAATTATGGCACAACACTCGTTCTAATTCATCGGGTCTTTCCCGCGATGCCGACGGCGCATAATTTTTTTTAATCCGATTGCTGATTCTCTACCGTCGCAAATTCCGTCGCCGTCTCTGTCGATGAAGACATCAGATTTTCCTTTTCTCATGCCACGTTTTCCCCGCTTTTCCATGCGATCATCAACGCCATTGGCATTTTTATCGACAAAGTCGGATCGTTTTTTCCCCTGCTTGTTTTCTTGCTTTTTAACAGTGCTTTTGGCAGCGCTTTTCTTGGCTAAAGATGTATCTTTCGCCGCCATCTTCCGGACTTCGCGCGTGCTGTCCGGTTGTTGCGCTAACAATAACACTGGAAATAAAAGCGTTAAAAACAGATATGTCAGAATTTTTCTTTTCACAAAACCACCTCAATTTGAGCTTGATTATTTACTTTATTAAAGCCCAAAATTTAAAAACAACACATTGTATTACATTTTCACATTCCGATGTTCAGCAAAGTATCCAAACAAGCGGAATAATTTTCACTACCCCAAAATTGAATATTTAAACGCACTCC
>NATN01000241.1 GCA_002085355.1 Candidatus Zhuqueibacterota bacterium 4484_87
GGGATATAGAAAAGAAAATTGTGTAATCTGGCCCCAAATTCCCAAATCTCGTTCCCATACCAGGCGATCTCCCGCAACTTTTCCAGATAGCCCCGATATTCCTTTTCAGACACTTGCCGTCGATAGAATAAGAAACTCAGCATCATCAAGCTGTTGAAATAATCCATTTCCTTTTCCAAGGCTGCACGTAGAATTTTTCTGTCTTCGGAAATGATGGGTAAATTCAATTGAAACGCGCATGAGACTAACTTTTCATCCGTCGTTCCGGTCAATTCTTCCGAAGGAGCTATCTGAATTTTTACGTTTCTGGAATTGATTTCTTGCAGCACTTCGGGAATAGTCATCAGGGTAACATTTTGTGCGAGCAAAGGAAGAAATCCGGCTTTGTCCATATAAATCACTGACGAGGCATCGATGACGGCTTTTTTCAGGTGGTCGAATTGTCGGAGAATTTTTTCCATCGGCGTCTCAAATTGTTAGCTTCCCAATATTCCCGCTCGCTTGTCGCTATGTTTCAATTAAACAAAATTATTCAAGAGAGTCAAGCAAAAAATATGACTTTTCCAAAACAGCCCAATAGACTTGATTTTGCCGTTCAATTTATTTATATTGACTCCGGCAATTATCTAAAGGAAATTCTTGTCTAAACAAAAAATAGCGAAAATTAATATCAAATTATTCTCATATCGCGTTTTTTATTCAGACTTCTCCTGATATTTTTTTGCTTCTCCAATAATTGGCAAAATAATTTTAGAACTATGAAATTAAAAAAAGACGTTGGTCATCTGTGAATGTAATTTCTTTTGGGTGGGTGATTCTCAAAGTTATCTTTTCACTTATCATTTTTCACATGATAATTGTGCGGGAAATCTGTTTTCAGGTTCAATCATTTTGCCCAAAAATAAATAAGAATCTTTGTGCCCTTCGTGCACACTTGGTGAGCTTCGTGGTTAATTTTTGCTACTTTTTATTTTTGACGCAAAACATGTTTTTTTGCAAAAGTTTAGTTAGCTATTTATATTGCCTTTGACAATTATTTAAAGGAAATTCTTATTGTGAGAGTGAAATTGAAAATAGCTATTTTGACATTTCTCGCATCCTTGCTTTTTTGCATTGCGGGATGTTATGACAAAATATCGGATCCGTCAGCACCGGAGGAAAACACCGAACTCACATCTTCCCATCCCGGCTGGCAAAAGCCAAATTGCTGGGAATGCCATCAGCCGGAAAAAGTTCATCCGGACAGCAATTTTACCATTGAAAAAAATCCGCCATACACCTGTGTCGCCTGCCACGGTAATAACGGCGCGCCCAAAGGCCATCGCCAATTTCCACCGTGCGGAGACTGCCATCTGCAAAAGCACAGTGACATGGGATTCCCGGATCCCGTCTCATGTCAGACGTGTCATAAAAATTAATCCAGTCAGATGATAACGTGATGTTGTTGCAAAAAGAGGCGATCGCACCAGTGCAAACTGTTTTCCAATGAAGCCCCATGCGCAGAAGCCGCTGAAAGACTAAAAATGTGACAATTGAAAGAAGCAGGCAGTTACGGCAAGCTCAGTCGTTTTTCTTTTTCCACTCAAATTTGTTTAATTTTGACTTACAGTTAGCAGGTGACGCAGCAGGAAATTTGCTATTGAACTCCCGCTGCGAACCAAAGAATCTCCGATTTATTTCGCGCTGCGAAACGCTTCCAACGCCTTTTCCACCTCCTCCACCAATTCGATGGAGTAAAGTTTTGGCGCCATCAGACGGCGTGCGCGTTTTCCTGCCTTGTAAAATTGTTTCACTTCTGCTTCACCCGGCGCAGGAACCATTTTAACACCCTGCTTTTTCAAGGCTTCGATGGACTTTTTGTTTTCCTCGCGGCTCAGCGTCATCAATTTGGTAAAATATTCCTTCGATTTTTCCAGCAGAACTTTCCGGTAGTTTTCAGGCAGCTTGTTGAATTGACGTTTGGAAATCAATACTGCGCCTGCGGCGTCAGCGAGAGAAATTTCCATCATGTATTTGACTTTAGTGAACCACTGCAACGCAATCATTGCCAGCGGCGAAGTGTAAACCGCATTCACCATGCCCGTCTGCAGAGCGGTCATGACATCAATCACGGAAAGCGGAATTGGATTTATTCCCAATGCTTTAAAAGTTGCCTCGGCGACCGGATCGCCTTCCCACATCCACATTTTCACTTTTTCCATGTCTTTCAAATGCCGAACCGGCGTATTGGAGAAAACGTAAACAAATCCGACATCTGCCCAGCCGAGGAGAATGAAACCGTTCTTTTCAAACTTTTTGGCAAAATTATCAAAAAATTTCTCGTGAATGAAATCGACTTCGTCATAATTGCGAAACAGAAACGGCGAATCAAAAATTCTCACTTCCGGCAGAATTTCGCCCATGCCGACGCCGGTGAAACCGGCGCTGTGCAATTGTCCCAGACGAATTTTGCGAAGCACATCTTTTTCGTCACCGGAAACGCCGCCAGGGTAGATGCGAAAGCCAACTTCGCCGTTGGTGGCGTCGCGAACCGATCTGTCCAGCTCGTACATCACGTTCATCCATGTCGAGCCTTCCGGCGCGAGGCTGGCAAATTTGATGATGTATTTTTGGCTGAAGCCCGTTGTCGTCGTTGCAAAGATGATTGCAATTAAAAAAAGAAGAAATCGTTTCATTATATTTTTCCTACCCCTTGGGTTTAATCCGCCGAGATTTTGCTTTTTATATTTGACAAAATTGAGATTTTAGATATCCGCGTAAATCCGTTTAATCAGTGCACATCCGCGTGCTATTTTTGCCTTGATTTGCAAATTTCCAAAAATTTCCCCTGACTCAATTCAAAACAGCGGTCAAAATGAGCCTTGGCTTTTTTCATGTCGCCGCCTAAGATGGGCGGACGAACGGCAAGCAGCGTGCCTAAAAAAAGGTGAGCGCCGCCAAAGAAATAGCTGTCGTCCAGTTCAATTACGCGTTCCATCATCGCCTGCACGCGCGGCAGATCAGCCAGTGCAATGGGATCGTTCATGCTCAAATTGATAAAATTGCCCCAGTTGTTCGCTGTCCAAAAAAGAGCAGGGACATCTTTTTTGTCAAGTTTTTTGAGAGATTGTGTGAAAATTTCCAATTCCTGATCCTCTGCCTGGCGGAATGGTTTATTTTTTCTCAAAATTTTCAACCCGTAGTCGCGTCCCCGCAAATAAAGCTGCTTTGCGCGTTGCGGATTTTCATCTTCGACAAACCCCAGTGCGTACGCGGCGAATCCTTGTGAAGCCATAAACAAATATTTTTCATTTTCCGGGTCTGATTTAAGAATGCCTTCCAGCAACTTCAAATCCGAAGCAATAGCATGCTCTGCCAGCTCCAAGTCGGTCTCTTCAAAAAGCGCGGTCATGCTGTCTTCCAGCAAGCCGGACATAGAGCGTACAGCTAATTTCTGTACGCTGCACCCGGAACCCAACAAAAAAATTGCTGCTAATATCAGGACGATTGATTTCGTCGGCAATTTTTTCATTTTCATTTTTTACGCTTTCTCTTTTGATAGTTTCAAATGCTGATAAGCTTCAATAACCAGCACAATTGCCACAATGAACAACAGCACAGCGATCAGTGCCAGGAAATAGGTGCTGACGACGCCAAACGATTGCGGCATTGCCTGACCAGAGTAATATTGCATCAAAAGATTAATTTTTTTGTAAATTAAAACAACCAACGCGCTCAGCGTCACAGCAAACATGAAATACATGGGATAGCGCAGAAAATGGTTTTGCTTTTGTTTTCTCGCCAGCCAGACCGTTCCTGCCAGCAAGGCCAGCGCTGCCAGCAATTGATTTGCAGCTCCGAAAATAGGCCAGATCGCTGTCCAACTGCCAGATAGCGCGAGAATCCCGCCGGGAAGCACTGTGAAGAATGTCGCCACAAAACGGTTTGTCAGTACCTTTTGAGCTGCGTTGGGATTTTCCGTCCGGAAAAATTCCTGGAAAGCAAACCGCCCCAGGCGCGTCGCCGTATCCAGCGAGGTCAACGCAAAGGCAGAGACTGCCAATGCAGCGAAAGTAATTCCCACATGAAGCGGAACACCCAATTTCGCCACAAATCCGCCGACTCCGGCGGAAAACACGCTGATGGGTCCCTTTGCTGCAAGATGAGAAACATAATCAGATTTGACAAGGATGATAGCAGTGAGAAGCGCGATGACCGCTAACGTGCCTTCGATCAACATCGCGCCGTAGCCTACAGGTTTGGCGTCACGCTCGCTGTTAAGCTGCTTTGCAGTTGTGCCTGAAGCCACCAGTGAATGAAAACCGGAAATGGCGCCACACGCAACAGTCACAAATAAAATCGGGAACAAACTCCCCAATTTCGGATCCACAAAAGCGGCGAACGCCGGCATTTGCACGTCCGGATGCTTGAATAAAAGTCCGACAAACGCGCCGATCAACACCAGATATAATAAAAATGAATTCAAATAATCCCTGGGCTGCAACAAAATCCACACCGGCGTCACTGAAGCGACAAAAATGTAAGCCAACAGAATCCAAGACCAGATGTACTGAGCCTGCGCTGTATCCGCCGATGGCGCCAGCGGAAATTTTACGCCAAACCAAACGCACACCAGCAATAGAATCACACCGATAACAGTGGACACAGCAAGTCCGGCTTTCATGCGATAAACAGAAAAGCCGAACACAATTGCCAGAAAGATGAACAAAATTGAAGCGGTCGATACAGCCGGAGTTGCCACAAACGTTTTGGAAACAACAATTGTAAAGGCTGCGATGACCAGCACGAGCGTCGCCCAGGCGAAAATGAGAAAAAGCTGTTTGCCGCGCTCCCCCATGTAAGCCTCAATCACTTTGCCAACGGATTGGCCTTTGTGCCTGACAGAGGCGACCAGCGAAGTCATGTCATGAACCGCGCCGAGAAAAATGCTGCCCAGCACGATCCACAAAAATACCGGCACCCAGCCGAAAACCGCGGCAGTAATAGGCCCGATGATCGGCGCAGCACCGGCAATGGATGCAAAATGATGGCCCAGCAAAACCGGCATCTTCGCAGGCACATAATCGACATTATCTGTCATAGTGTGTGCCGGCGTCTCTCTCTTTGGATCTATGCCTAATTTTCGGGCGATATATCTTCCGTAAAATAAATACCCCAGAATAAAAGAAACCGAAGCAAAAACAATCAGCACAAACGAATTCATGGCAAGCCCTCCGAGAAAAAGAAAATCAGATTGAAATTATTTGCCGCTGAAGTCCACTTTCGGGGCCTGTTTTGCCTCTGTCGGGGCTTCGAAATATGGACGTTTTTCAAATCCAAAAAATCCTGCAATCATATTTGTGGGGAAACGACGGACTTTTTGGTTGTAAATTTTAACTTTTTCATTGTATTTCCGGCGTTCCACAGCGATGCGATTTTCTGTACCAGCCAATTCATCCTGCAGACGGATGAAATTTTCATTTGCTTTCAATTCAGGATAGCGTTCCACAACGAGCAGCAAACGAGACAGTGCACTGGTAAGTTGGTTGTTCGCCTGAATTTTTTCTTCTGGCGTTTTGGCGCCGCCGACACTGGCGCGCGCTTTTGTTACTTCAACAAAGACTTCTTTTTCATGAGAAGCATAGCCTTTGACTGTCTCCACTAAATTAGGAATCAAATCGTATCTTCGCTGCAATTGGTTCTCCACCTGAGACCAGGCTGTATTCACTTCTTCGTCCAGCGTAACTAACTGATTGTACGGTCTGGACAGAAAAAGCGCCAGAACTACGACAACTGCCAGAATAATCAAAATGACTTTAAAAGCATTACCCATTTTTTCCTTTCCTCCAAAAAATTATAATTGATCTACTTCTATTGTTAATTTTCTAACCTGTTCGATGTACTTTTTTACCAGTTGATTCAGTTGCTCTTTGCTCAATTTCACGTGGTTGGCACTAAATTGCAAAATTTGCTCAAAAACAGTCACGTCAAGGTCAAATTCTTGAGCTGTGACCTGCACGATTTCAGATTTTGACTCAGGGATAGTTTTGTTTTTGATTTTTAGCAAAGCAGTGAAAATTGAAACAAATGTAGGCAAAGAATTTTGCAGCAACATTTTAAGAACACGTGGCTTACCCAAACTGGATAAATAATTTTCCTGCAAATGGACCAGCTTCCCCCGCAGATCGCGCTCACATTGAAGGCGAATATCGCCGGATTTGAACTCCAGTTTCTCCAGCACATTCTCGCCAAAAACGAGCTTGTGATGTTGCTTCATCGTCAGGAACTCGATGGGGAAAGTGTCCAGCGCTGAGTTGATATAATCTTTCGTTAAAAAAAGTGGGGTGCTGACACGGCTTTTCGACCATTTTTTGATCAAAGGATGCGCTTTATCCAAATCATGTATGCCGCTATCTGTAAGTACAACAAGGAAATTAATGTCCGATTTTTTGTAAACATAATCTCCGCGCGCTGCGCTTCCGTATAAAATAACGGAAACCAGATCGTCACCAAAAACATTTTGGCAATCTCGCGCAAAAGGTTCCAAAATTTCTGATGGATCCCGGGGAATTTTAGCCATAAATCTATCTCCTGATTCTCTTTTTTTTATGAATTTTGATTCTGCTGAAATTGTGACGTGAAAATTTCTTGGCAAAATAAATTTATAAATTTACCTTTGCCGGAAAACTCACTTTTCATTTAATAGCCACCGCTGACACCACCGCCACCGCTCATTCCGCCGCCGAAGCCGCCAAAACCTCCGCCAAAGCCGCCACCGCCGCCGAAATTTCCCCAGCCGCCACTGTCACGTCCGCTGCCTCCTGTCATTGAGCCTAAAATCAACCACGGTAAAATTCTCCCCCGTGTTGCAAAAATCAGAAAAAAGATGAGCGCCATCATCATAAAGCCCATTGCGCCGCTATCGCGCTTTCTCGTTGGCAATTTTACTTGTCCCGTAAGCTCTACGCCATATTCCTTGGCAATTTCTTCAGCAATTGCCGCAGTGGTGTAAAGAAAACCCTCACCGAATTTTCCTTGCTTCAAATACGGAATCAAATATCTGTCGCGAATCATGCCGGCTTTGCCGTCAGGGATGATTCCCTCGATTCCGTAGCCGATTTCAATACGGATGCGTCTTTCTTTTATTGCATCTAAAATTAACACACCATTATCTTTGCCCTTTTCGCCGATTCCCCATGTTTCATAAAGCCGATTGGCGTAGTCCTCGATGTAATTGTCGCCGAGTGTAGGAATTGTCACCGCTGCAATTTCAGCGCCTGTTTTTTGTTTCAGCTCCAAACAAAGAGTATTGATCTTTTGTTCAAATTCCTCGGGAATCACATTTGCATAATCGCTAACGAAATTTATTCAAGACAAAAAAAGGTTTCGCCAGTCGAATTCACTGCTGGGAAACCTGTTTTTTCATATTCTGTCATTTTTGCATCAAACGGTCGGAGACTTTTTCACTTTTTTCCATTTCCAGCCAAACAGTGCCGTGCCCAGATGCCGTGTCCAGCGCCTTTTACTCATCCACCGTTTCAATGCCGGGAACCGCCCCCGTTCGTAGTCACTTTTAATTGAAATGACTTTATTCTCTTTTGTATCTTTATTTTGCTCCTGAAGCTGTCCTTCCAAAATAAACAGCTCCTCTGCCGTGCAAATTCCCTTGCGAACGAGCATATTTACTACTGTTTCTATGGAAATAATATCGGCATTGGGAACCGGATCCGGTGTTTTCGTTTCTTCAAAAAAGCTCATGCTCATCCTCACTGTTGTCTGATCGTAGTCCATATTCATCCCTCCTCGTTGCTGAATTATTTCAAGAATTTCCCGCGGCAGGGATAGAAAGAAAAATTATTTTCGCCCCCCTACGTTATCATAAATATAAAATTTACCCTGATTAATTGCAAGTATTTAATGAAAAATTTTTTCCATTTTCAAAAGTAAAAAATGCTAAAAAATGCTTCATTCAAAGGTGTGCTCCGCTCGACAACGGAAACACACCTTTATTTATTTAGCAGCTTCAGCGATTTTTCGGCTCTTATCCTGAATAAAATGCAGATATGGCACTAATAAATCATTCTTCTTCGTTGCGGTTCCGTCGTAAGTGATGGAAACAATGGGCACACCAACTTCTTTCTCAACGCGCTCAAAAACAGCTTCGCTGACCAGTCCCGGACAACAAAAAATCGGATTCACGTGAACAAACATTGCCAAATCAGGATACTGTTCTTTGAGATGGTAAATTTTCAAAATATTTTGCGCTGTCTCGCCAGCGTGAAAACCCATTATTTTGTATTTTTTCAAAACATCATAAGCCGACTCATCAAAAACAGGAAATTCTTCCTGCAAAATTTCATTGGCGATGAGGAAAAATCGTTTTTCAAATTTTTCCAGCACTTCGAGCATGAGATTATCCCTGATCATCGCCAGATAGCGGCCTTCGCTGCGCAAATTTTGCGTGTGCCTTCCCGCCAACATGCGCAGCACAAATGTCAGCGGTGTGGTCACGACTTCCGCTCCGTAATGTTCCAGTTCTTTTTCCAACTGCTGATTAAACACATTATTGTCGCGGACATAAAGATCACCGATGATCGCCACTTTGGGTCTGCTGCCAAAATCTTCGCTCACCGGAATTTTTGCCAACTCGGCGACAATCTCCCGAAAGGCGATCTCTTTACTTTTCCCGGCAGCAATTGTTTCGTGCAGTTTCTCCCTGGCTTTATCAATCAAATTGTCTGTTTGCCCCGGCACAACTTCGTAAGGTCTGATTTTACAAGCCAACTTGCGCAACAAGCCGCCGAGCAAATAGCTGCAATAAACATCATAGACTACTTCAATGGAGCAGCCGCGCATTTCAAATTCCGTTGCAAAAATATGCACTTTTTCCATGCCGCCGCCGTGTTGTTCCAGCAGTTTTTTCGCCATCAACGGATATTGAGGAAAATTGCATGACAACCGCGAAATAGCATTGAGAAAAACCGAAACCTGGCCCGGTTCGAGATTGTGTTTTCGGATTGTCGTTGCAGCAGATTGTGCGATCGCGCTAATGGGCAAACACTGACCGTCGTTCAAACGAATGCTCGAGGCAATCGTCTCCGGCGTTTCTTCAATTAATTTTGTATCATAACCGGCGTGTTCAAATGCAGCGGAAATCAGGCTACAGCTCAAGCCATCGTAATTCGGAATCAAAATTGTCCCATGCGGAATAGGTTTGCGACGAACCTCTGAATACTTTTTCGAGACCGGTACCATCTTTCTGTTCTGAAAGTGATTCCGAAATGAGCGGATTGCCGCCTCTAAACGTGTCTCATAGCCGACATCAGAGCCATGCTCGTCCAATTGCAAAATCAGATAAGGTAACTGATATGCGTCCATGATTTCCCGAAAATATTGCAGCACAAAAGAATCGGGCGAACATTTGAACGCCGTCAAAAATACCGGATACAAATTGGGCTGATGGGCGCAATAATACGCTGCCTGCAAAATATCTGCGCCAAATTTCCAATGATTCCACTCAAAAAATTCTCTGGCAGATTCATCAATTTCCATCTCGGAAAACGGGAGCATGTCCTGATAAAATGTATTAATCCCCATCTTTGCCAATTTATCGGGAATGCCTTTGTTCATCACTTTGTCCGCCACTAAGTAGGGCCTGCCGAGAAAAACAATGGAAATATCACGATTGTTTTTATTCTGTTCTTTGTAATATTGCACTAATTGCTTGCGCCGCAAATCAAACCATTGCCACGCTTCCTGAAACGCTGTCAGGAGCTCTGATGGTGATTGCAATATTTTCAGCTCTGCGGGAAGACTTTCGTAAATATGTTGCACATTTTCAATGGCCGGAGATGAAAAATTGATCAGCGGAGCGATGCTTTTATCGTCAATGTCAAAATTTTCATTGTTCTGAACAATGGGAATCGCATAGTTGGAATAATAGCAAAAACGTTGTCTGTCTCCGTGCTCATCTGCATCCGGCATGTGAGGCATAAAAATGTAATCTGCGCGCTCTTGAAGCTGGTAAACATGGCCATGCCAATTTGCCATTGGCGCGCAAAACTCTGCAGCGGCTAATTCTTTCCCTTTGTTCAATAACTGGCTACTGGAACGCGAGACAACCACCTGATAGCCTAATTTATGAAAGAAATATTTCCAGAACGGTACGTATTCGCTCACATAAATCGTATTGGGAATACCGATACGGATCTCTTTTTTCTGATGCGGCACATTGACATCGCCAAGATTAAATTTGAACAATTGATGCCGCAACGCCAGCAAATTCACTCCAAAAGTCTGTTTCAATTTTTCAATGGATTCTTCCAGGTCAAAAAGTTTTTCTTCTTTATAATCTTCGTGCTCCAATTCCTTGATCAGTTCGCCTCTGCTGTTGAAAATCTTCTGCCGGTTCGTAATCAAATCAAATTGTTTTTCCGGCTTCCGAACTGTCGTATCATCTTCATCTCTGCCGCACAAATAGCCCCAGCGAAGTTCTTCTTTTCCCAGAGTCACTTTATTCAATTTGCAATGATTTTTGCAGCCGTCACAAACTTCCTCGGTGATGGAAATTTTTTGTTTGTAAAATTTTATGCCACGAAAAGCGCTTTTCTGCTGGTTTTGTTCTTTCAAAAGCAAACATACGCCCAGTGCGCCGGTCAAATGGCAATATTTTGAAACAAAAATCGGCTTTTTCAATTTCTGCTCAAATGCCATCACCAATGCTTTATTTTTGGCAGTAGCGCCCTGAAAACAGATCACGTTACCGATTTTATTCAAGTGCGCCACTTTGGACAAATAATTATCGCGCACCGAGTGCAGCACCGCTGCCAGAAGTTCTGGTTTGGAATAGCCTTGACTCATCAGATGATTCAAATCGCGCTCCATGAACACCGTACAACGATCGCTGGTGAGCGGCGACGCGGTTCCGACTGCGAGGTCTGAATATTCGTCAAGCGAAACATTCAGCCGTTTTGCCTGTTCTTCGATGAAACTCCCTGTCCCGGCAGCGCAGACGTAATTCATCACAGAGAACGAAACCCGCCCGTCTTTCATCACGGTGAACTTCGAGTCCTGTCCTCCGATTTCGATGATGGTATCGGTATCAGGATTGAGCTCGTACGCCGCACGCGCATGAGCTGTAATTTCATCAACTGCCATGTCCGCGTTAATGACTTTCTCAATAAATTTTCGCCCCGAACCGGTAGTTCCCGTTCCGCGAATATCAAAACGGACGCGATACTCTTTTTCAATCTCGCGAAGCACACGCAATAACGTTTGGGTGGCGCGAATGGGCTGTCCCATGGTGCGCGTGTAGAGCCCGAGCAGAATTTCTTTTTTCTCATCTTCTGCCTGCATTACGATTGCTTTGGTGCTCGTGGAGCCGATGTCGATTCCTAAATACACGGGAATTTTTTTCTGGTCTTTTGGCAAATAGTAAATATCTGTTTCCACGCCATTACTGATAAATCTCCTCTCACTTTTAAAATCGGGGAAATGTGACATTTCAGATTTCAGAGGCGGGAAAAAATAGGTGCGCGACTTTTCTTGAAAATCAATGATTTCAGCGATGCTGTCCACAGAAATGGTCTCTCCCCGTTCCGTTTTCTGATGCGCAATCAGCGCCAGGCCTATTGCCGAAGCGAAAACTGCGTCTTTGGGGACAAAGATCGGATCGCCAACGATTTGAGAAAGATAATGGATCACTTTCTGATTCAAACTCACGCCGCCGACTGCAACTATCGGCGTACGCAAATTTCCGGACTTGACGAGCGTGTCGGCAATGTTGTGCGCCAACCCCTCACACAATCCGGCGGCTATGGCGTCCACAGGATAGCCTTGTTGTTGGCTGTGAATCAAATCTGTTTTGGCGAAAACTGCACATCTCGTTGCAATTTTCGGTGGCTCGCCGGAAAAGCTTTCCGCCAGCCGGCTCAATTCTGCACTGTCTTGCAGCCCTAACCGGCTCGCCTGCTGATCCAAAAAGGCGCCGGTGCCTGCG
>NATN01000031.1 GCA_002085355.1 Candidatus Zhuqueibacterota bacterium 4484_87
GAGAAAACACCCCCACTCATTCGCGGCGACCATCAACGCCCCAATTCAATTTTTTCCGCAACAGCTCATTGAAATTCTTGCTCTCTTTTTGAAAACAACGAATGCTGTATTCCGCTTTCTTGATGATGATTTCCACCTGCTCACCCTTACTAAATTGCTGACTGATTTGTCCGTCCACGCTCATGGTAATAATGCTTTCCCGCAGGTCAGGAACAATTTTCACGGTGCTGCGGTCGTGAATGACAACAGGCCTCACGCTTAGAGTGTGCGGACAAATCGGATTGATGATCATGCAATTTACGTTGGGAAACAAAATAGGCCCGCTCGAAGACATGGAATAAGCTGTTGAGCCGGTCGGTGTGGCAACAATGACACCATCACCAACATAGGAGTTGAGAAATAAATCATCAATAAAAACATCCAGCCGGATCACGCGGCTGAAACCGCCGCGATCCACAACAACGTCATTGAGCGCGTAATATTTTTCCCGATGTCCGCCGCGGATCACTGTCGCCTTTAGCAATCTTCTGTCAATAATTGCCACATTGCCCTGCAGGATATTTTCCAGTGTGGAATACAGTTCTTCCACACTGACTTCCGTCAAAAAACCGAGCCCTCCTAAATTTACTCCCAAAATCGGAATCCCGCATTTCCCCACTTCGCGCGCCGTGGATAAAATGGTACCGTCCCCACCAAAGGACAAAATTGCGTCGCATTTTTGACACAGGTTATTCAAGCGGTCGGTTTCCACAACGCCATTCAACTGAAGGTAACTGGCTAATTCCTGATCCAGAATGTATTTCATTTTTCTGTCAGAGAGCCATTGCAACAATTCGGGTATCACGCTTTTGACAAGCTTTTTCGTGGTATTGCCGCTGATACCAAAAACCATAAATTCGCGCTCCGTTTTTCAAGTAAATCTTACAGAATGGTGCATCTTCAGCCATGAAGCGTCAGTGAATAATTTTTTTTAGATATTTTTTTTGGCTACTGATTTTTGTATCCGCTACCATCAATTTCCATGACGAGAGCCATTTGCGCTGAACAATCTGCGGATATTCATTTTTCGTTTGTGATGGCCCGAAATTTCTCTGTTCACAAAATCAGCAATGGAATCTGCATCCATGCCACAGATCTGGTATAATTCCTTTTGAGTGCCATGTTCAATAAAATGATCAGGAACACCAATCCTGTGAATAGTCACATGCCTATGTTCATCAGTTTTTACTAACAGCTCTTCTAACGCGCTGCCAAAACCGCCGACCACTGTATTGTCTTCCAGAGTAAAAATATGTTCAAAATGCTTAAACTTTTTCTTGAATAATGTCTCATCCAACGGCCTGACGAATCTGGCGTTGATCACTTCAGCGTTAATTCCCAGCTCTGATAATTTCTTCCTCGCCTCAAGAGCGTGATAGACCATAGGCCCAATGGCAGCGATGAGCACGTCGCTCCCCTTTTCCACTACTTCAGCTTTTCCAATGGTTATTTCCCGAAAGGGGGAATCCAGAGAAACGCCAACGCCGCTCCCGCGCGGATAACGAATGGCGACGGGACCCTCTGTATATTTCGAGGCTGTAAAAATCATATTTTTCAGCTCTGCTTCATCTTTGGGAGACATCACGATCATATTGGGTACAACGCGCAGATAGCTTAAATCAAAAACACCATGATGCGTGGGACCGTCGTCTCCGACCAGTCCGGCGCGATCCAGTGCAAAAACCACCGGCAATTTCTGCAGCGCCACATCGTGAATGATGGAGTCATAAGCCCGTTGCAAAAAGCTCGAATAAATAGCCACCACAGGCCTCATCCCCTGTTTCGCCAAACCAGCGGCAAAGGTCACTGCGTGACCTTCAGCGATACCCACATCAAAAAATCGGTCGGGATGTTTTTCAGCAAACGGAATCAATCCTGTCCCCAGAGACATGGCCGCTGTAATAGCCACTATTTTTTTATTTTCTTCAGCCAATTCTGTCAGCGTCTCTCCGAGCACGGAACTATAACTCGGGTTGGTGCTTTTCTTCACCGATTCTCCCGTGGATTTATCAAAAGCTCCCAATCCATGAAATTTAGGTGCATTTTCCTCTGCTGGCTTATAGCCTTTGCCTTTTTTGGTGACAACATGGATCAAAATAGGCCCTTTCAGCCGTTTCGCCGCTCTTAACACATGTATCAAACGAGAAATATTGTGGCCATCCACCGGGCCAAAATAGCGAAAACCAAGCCGTTCAAACACCAATCCCGGCACTAAAATCGATTTCAAACTTTCATCCAACCGTCCCACAGCCGAGCGTAGCTTCTCGCCAAACGAGGAAAGTTTACCCGTAATTTCCCAAATTTCATCTTTCAGTTTATTGTAGCTCTGAGTAGTTATAATTGTGGTGAGATACTGGGACAGGGCGCCCACATTTTTGGAGATGGACATTTCGTTGTCATTCAAGATCACAATTAAATCTCTGCCTGAAGCGCCGGCATTATTTAATCCCTCCAGCGCCAGGCCGCCGGTGAGAGCGCCATCGCCGATCACGGCAATGACGTGGTTATCCTGTTTCTGTAAATCACGCGCTGTCGCCATTCCCAGAGCAGCGGAAATGGCCGTGCTGGCGTGACCGGTACCGAAGCAATCATGTTCACTTTCAAAAATATTGGGAAAACCGCTGATCCCTTTGAGCTGACGGATAGTGTGAAAACGTTCCTTTCTGCCTGTCAGAATTTTATGAACGTATGCCTGATGTCCCACATCCCAGACAATTTTATCACGCGGTGAATCAAAAAGGAAGTGCAAGACCAGCGTCAATTCCACGACGCCCAGACTCGGCGCAAGATGTCCCCCGGTCTGGGAAACGCTGTTGACAAGAAACTCGCGAATTTCACGGCTCAATTCCGCCAATTCCGGAATGGATAATTTTTTCAAATCCTCCGGCGAATCGATTTGATCTAATAAGTCGAGCATGAAGCACCTCTTCTTTAAAAAACTTGTTCTTCAAGTCCGTTTTCGCTTTTAACCAACTTTTTCAGCTTTTGTTCGACCTGATTCAATTTTTCCGAGCAAAAGTCAGCTAATTTCATTCCTTCTTCAAATTTGCGCACGGTTTCATCCAGAGATAAATCGCCAGTCTCCAACTCGCTCACGATTTTTTCCAGTTTTTCCATGGCTTCTTCAAATGTTTTTTCTGCCATCCTGATTCTCTCCTTTGCGGGAAAACTCATTCATTCTGAAAACACGAACTTTATCATCCTCATTTTGATTCCTGGGAAATTTTTTCCAATGAATTCTTTTCCTGAATTGCCTCGATCACTGCCGCCGCACCGCCGCGATGAAAGAGCAATTTCACCGCTTCACCCGGGGAAATTTCTTCTGATTTTCGCACAATTTTTCCGCCGTTTGATTTCTGGCAAATGGCATAACCGCGTTTCAATACGTGCATTGGTGACAATGTTTGCAATCGTTGTTCCAACGATAACATCCGATTTTTCAACATAGAAATTCGATGCACCATGCCGCGTTCCATGGAATTCAGCAGATCATCCAAGCGTAGCTTATGCTCACGCAGCAAATCTGGCGCGCGGCGAAAACTGTAACTACCCACAAGTCGGGAAAGCCGGTCTCGTTCAAATTGTAATCGGCGCAATGACGTTTGCTGCATTCTTTGTCTGAGATGATGGATTCTGTTCAGTAACTCTTCCCGATCCGGCACAGCTAACTCAGCGGCAGCCGATGGTGTCGGAGCGCGTAAATCAGCGACAAAATCGGAAATAGTGAAATCGATCTCATGACCGACAGCCGAAATGACCGGAATTCTGGAACGGAAAATAGCGCGCGCCACTGCTTCTTCATTGAATGCCCACAAATCTTCCAGAGAGCCGCCGCCACGGCCGACGATGAGCACATCGACCTTCCCGTATTCATTAAAAAGATCGATCCCCTGGGCAATCTCCTCAGCAGCACCCTCACCCTGCACTTTCACCGGATAAAGTACGATCTCCACGCCGGGAAATCTGCGGTTGAGCACCTGATATAAATCCCTGATAGCTGCACCGGTCGGAGAAGTCACAATGCCAATTCTTCGGGGAAATCGCGGAATCATTTTTTTGTGCGTTTGATCGAACAACCCCTCGGAAGAGAGCTTTTTTTTCAACTGCTCAAATGCCATCTGTAATTCGCCGACTCCGGCAGGTCGCAACTTCATTACATCAAACTGATAATACCCCCGCTTGTGAAATACAGCCACACGCCCCAGAGCCAGCACTTTCATCCCGTCCTGTGGCGTAAAAACGAGATTCGCTTTTCTCGATCTCCACATTACTGCCGGAATCTGCGAGTCTTTGTCTTTCAATGAAAAATAGACGTGTCCCGAAGAATGAAATTTCAAATTGGAAATCTCTCCCTCCAGCCAGATCGTGGGAATCGTTGTTTCCAGGAGCATTTTTATCTCCTGATTCAACTGCGAGACCGTGTAAATTGCGTCGCCGGTTATGTCGGAAAATTCATCAAACATAGACTACATCAATCTTTTCAAAATCATTTATCGGCCATATAAATGAAAAGAGGTATCCAATTATACCTCTTTCATATTCAAAATATTATAATGAGAGTTTGCTTGCAGCGGGTTGTTAGAAATCGGATTGCAAAAAACATCAATAGAGTTGTACAAAGACAAAGCGCTCATGTTTTCAGCCTGCTATTTTTTTCGATCAAAAAAATTCGATTAATACTTCAAGGCGCCATCCAATTTCCGTTACAGATTCTCTGATCAATCTATCTTTCCGCAAGCAATCATACTATCGTAACAACTAACGGTTTTTCTTTTTATGGCGATCTTTTCTGAGTCTTTTTTTCCTTTTATGCGTTGCAATTTTGGCTCTTTTTCTCTTTTTTCCGCTCGGCATATTTCCACCTCCTTAACGGTAATATCTATTTGTTCAATGTATGCAGTTAATTTCTCTGTTTCAAATTTATGGCAACCGAAGCACAAAAATAGCTCCGGAACTCAAATATTCCCGGCAAAAACGTGAGCGATACCTGCGCATTTTAATTCCAAAGCGAAACGCCTGCCGGGGACGGACAAAGTGAAAAGTCCGCTGAATGACACTGAAACCCGCTTTTTCCGTTAACTCTTCAAATTCGGCAATTGTCAAACCGGTCTTGTAGTTGCGGAAATGTGATTCAACGTTTTTGCGCTCCACGTGTTCCAATAACCAGCGATATATTTTTTCGGGCAAAAGATGCAAAAACGGGATGAACTGCAACACGGAGCTCATCACTTGCTGGTGTCCGCCAAACGCTGATTTAAATGGCGGAAAAGCAATCACCAGGACAGAATATGTTTCCATCATTGCTTTCAAATTTTCCAGCGATTGCCTTTTATTTTGCAGATGTTCGATGACATCGAGCATCAAAATAACATCAAATTTTTCGTCTAAGCCCGCTTCTTCAATATTTCCGTGAAAAAAGCGAATATCCGCGGGATTATTTTCTTTGGCAAATTGAACGCGATGTTCGCTATATTCCAAGCCGGCGCACTGGTAGCCCGCTTGATAAAAAGGCTGCAAAACACCGCCTTCTCCGCAGCCAATATCGATTATCTTTTTGCCGACTGCCAGCTTGCGTACAAAATGAGTTAAATAATACTCACCAATTCTATTTTGGTAATTCTGATAGGCATTGCGATCATCAGTGGCAGTTTTGCCGAATTGTTTCAGTTTCCTGAGAAAACCCATAATTTCTATCTTGTTGAAAAATAAAAATTGCTGATAATTTTTCATCTTTGCCAGCAGGGCAGACAATGAATTTATTTCAGCAATCCGTTTCGACTGTTATTTTGACATTTCCCGTTGCATAAATTCTCAAAGCTGGTATCAAAATTCGTCATCCGGCGCGTTCACAAAGTCACGCAATTGCTTGGATACGCGAAATACCGGCATGCGACGCGACGGAATTTCAACTTCCTCTCCGGTCTTGGGATTTCTCCCCTTGCGCGGCGCACGCACTACCGTATGAAATCGCCCGAAACCGCGCAAATCCACAGGTTCTCCTTTTTTGAGCGCGTAACTTATCGTGGCAATCATTCCGTCCACCACGGCAGCCGTCTCTATTTTCGTCAACCCTGTTCCTTCAGCAATAATATCAACGATGTCGGCTTTAGTCACAGTTGCCCTCCTTCAAATAAAAGGAAGCGTTTTTCAATCGCAATCCTATCTACCAGTCGAACCGCTTCAAACTTTTTGAGACATTAAATTTGCAAGACTATATTTCGTCAAGCACTTACGCTGAGCAGCAATGTCTGTCGGGAAAATTGCTTCCAAAAAAAGAATTTTACTTCCGGTAAACAGACACAATCGCCAACATATATCATTCACCAGTAGTCAGTGTTCTGGCTAACCATTTGTAAATGTTCAGGAAACTTAAGATAACAAAATAATTTTTAAAAGTCAATATAAAATATGAAAAGTTGATGAATGGCGATATCAAACATAAAGCTCCGCACAATGCAAATCAGCTACATTCAATGAAACAAAGTCAGCAGTCATGAGTTAAAGTTTAGTTCAAGAAAAACACATTTTTTTTGTTGGCATTTCACTAAAATTTTCATTATATTGGCGTGGTTTATCTGAAAAGCAGCAAAACATATTTTTAAAATTAAAACCTATTGCATTCATGACGAACAATACAATTGTACCCGACCTTTTAATCAAAAATGCCAGGCAACTCATTTGCCCGGCTGAATCTTCAAGCGATGAAGCAAGTTTCAAAATTATTGCTGATGGTGCTGTTGCCTGCGTCAAAGGTGAAATTGCAGCTTTTGGAACCACGGAAGAAATTTTAGCCAATGTAAATATTTATCAGCAAACGACGGTCATCGACTCCGGCGATCTGATTGTTTCGCCCGGTTTTGTTGATGCGCACACCCATCCGGTATTTTTTGGCACGCGGGAACATGAGTTTGAGAAACGCAACCAGGGGAAAAGTTACGCAGAAATTGCCAAAGAAGGCGGCGGTATTCGTCATTCCGTACGGCAATTGAGAGAGGCGTCGGAAGAGCAGCTCATTGAGCACGCGCTGCCCTATCTGGATCAGTTTGCTGAATGCGGAACAACAACCATCGAGGCAAAGAGCGGGTACGGCTTATCGCTGAAAGATGAAATCAAATCGCTGCGGGTGATTAAAAAATTGAATGAACTGCATCCGCTGGATTTGGTGCCAACGTTTCTCGGTGCTCACGAAATCCCCGATGAATACAGAACGCAACGGGAAAAATACATTCAAATGATCATTGAAGAAATGATCCCGGCCGTTGTCGAAGAAAATCTGGCAGAATTTTGCGACATTTTTTGCGAAGAACATGTCTTCAATGTAAGAGAGACTGAAAAAATTTTAACAGCAGCTCACGATGCCGGGCTCAAGCTAAAAGTTCATGCGGATCAGCTCAGTTCCAGCGGCGGCGCTGAATTGGCAGCCCAATTGCACGCTGTTTCAGCAGACCATGTTGATTATATCAGCGATCGCGCAATTGAGCTAATGAAAAAAAACGGGACCGTGCCTGTGTTGCTGCCGGGCGCTGTCTTTTTTCTGGGATTGACGCATTACGCACCGGCGAGAAAAATGATTGACGCTGACCTGCCAGTCGCCATTGCCACTGATTTCAATCCTGGCAGTTGCATGACGCAATCCATGCCCATGATGATGACTATTGCTTCAATTTATATGAAAATGACAGCGCAGGAATTATGGACAGCGACCACAGCAACAGCAGCAAAGGCTATTGACAAAAAGAATCTGGGAAAAATCGAAATTGGCGCAAAAGCGGATCTGGCGCTCTGGGACATTCCTAATTTCCGTTATTTGCCTTATCATTTTGGCGTGTCCCATTTAAAGAAATTGATTAAATCCGGCAAAATTATTTGGGAAAAATAATTTGGTTAAACTTTTGCAAATTTCATTAGTAACCGCGTGAATTCATTTCATCAATTCTCTGTTTTGAAAAAACAATTTTTTGTAAAAGATTAAGGTAATTTGATTCAGGGTATTTTCAAGAAAAATAATCAGAAAACGAGAGGAATTTAATGAAGCAGTTAGTAAATTCAATATTGATACTGGTGTTAGCGGGTGTGATTTTGGTCGGCTGCAGCAAAGACAAAGCGATTCCCGATGGCTACCAGCGTATAATTGGTAATGACGAAGGTCAAATTGCTAACAAAATTCTATTGGCGGAAAATGAAAGCGGCGCCAGAGAAATAAAAAGAGTAGATACATCGCAAAGTACGGATCTATTGCTTGGCACTTACGAGCAATACAATTGCGGTATTTTTCTGCAGTTCAGTAATCTGCCGGATACGTTGAATATCGTATCCGCTGATTTGAAATTTCATGTTCAGGACAGGCTTGCTCCCGGAGACAGCAGTTACTGGGACACTCCGCACCAGGCGACAGTGAATATTTATCTTTCCGACACAACAGGCGTGGGACCTGAAAATCCGCCAATCGCAGACAACACCTATCTGCTGGCATCTGAAACGATCTATTCCGACTCGTTGAATGACATCATTTTCTCTCTCGACACCATGCGCGTAAATCAGTGGCTGAAAACAGATTCCAGCGGAACTGAACACGGTATCTGGCTGACAACTGAAAACGCGGATTACATGGCGGTATTTTACGCTTTTGAATCTCTGGAAGCCACTTATATGCCGCGGATGACGTTGATTTACAATTACACAGACTCCACAGGTACAAAGCTGGATACGCTCACCTACTACACAGCCAGAGATCAGTTCATTTTCCCTGATCCGCCGGAGAATCTGACACTGGATGACAATTTTCTATACATAGGCCGCGGCGTGGCATTTCGCAGCTATCTGAAATTCGATTTTTCGGAATTTGATACGACGCAGCACATAAACCGCGCGATTCTGGAATTGACATCCAATGCCGCACATTCGATTCGCAACACTGATGGAGTGAACAACTCTCTCATTTATCGTATGACATCTGCCTGGGGAGAAGGCGATGTGTGGGAAACGCCGCAGAGCGCATCTTACTCGCCGACTGTAGCAGACAGCATTCTCAGTTTCGATATTACACCCTCTGTTCAGGCGTGGATTTCGGGACAGTACGAAAATTTTGGATTTCAGTTACAATCATTCAACGAAGGTGCAACGCTTGGGCGAATTGCTTTCTATTCAGTGAATAGTGATTCGGTATTTCAGCCAAAAGTCTATCTTTATTACACATCACCAGCAAGTCAGGAATTTTAATAACAAAAACACTCAAGTTAGACGGAGTTTGACAATGATTCGAAATACAATATTTTTTCTTTTAATTGGAATAATTTTTATCGGCATGATTTCGCCTGCTACGGCTCAATCGTTTTTTTCCAGCCGTGGTTTTGGGGAACGCACTGACTACACCAGCGCGCAGGCAATCGGCATCGGTGGCGCCAACATTGCCCTGCCTGATCAGTTTCAAATTAACACATTGAATCCGGCGACACTGGTGAATATCAATCTGTCCCGTCTTAGCGGCGACTTCATCCATCAATCATTTTGGACAACTTCCCCGGAAGGAAGCGGATTTTCCAAATACAACAATCTGAATGGCATTTCTCTGGCAATACCGCTGAAAGTGAACAGGCTTGTCGTCGCTGCCGGTTTGACGCCTTTTTCCCAATTCGACTATTCTTTCGATGAATCCGGCGTCATTGATGACTATCATTATCAGAAAATTGTCGAAGGAGAAGGCGGATTGAATAAAATTCATGTGGGATTTGGCAGTACGATTTTCAAAAGAATCTCGCTGGGAGCTTATTTCAATTATTACTTTGGTAAAATGACAAAAAAATGGCGCGTCGATTATGTCTCGGACCTATTTTGGGACACATCCGATGACATCGTTCGTAAGGTATGGGGTTCATCTTTCACTTTCGGTGTGAACATCAATCCGATTTCTTCTCTCTACTTAGGCGGATTTTTCACTCCGCAGCACGAATTGACCTATCGCGATGCTGTCCAATTCGGCACGCAAAAAGGTTCGTATTTCAACAAACTCATGGATTACGAATTGGAAGAGCAGAAAATGACCATGCCGGAGATGTGGGGAACAGGTGCCGTTTTTACGGCTAAAAATCGCTATCGATTCGCGGCGAGTTATCTGCTTGAGCCCTGGAGCAAATTTGACGGCTCCGGAATAATCGCCAACGAGTTGCAAGATCGCTATCGCTTCAGCGTAGGCATGGAACTCCTTCCGAGCAATAATTTGGTAGCAAAATACCATGAAAAAATGACGTATCGCGCGGGCTATTTTTATCAGCAGTTAAATTTTACCGATGAAGATGGCCAGGCAATCAAAGAATATGGATTTTCTTTGGGTTTTGGTTTTCCGTATTACTCAGGCAAAGGCAGAGTCGATTTAGCGTTACAGTACGGCAAACGCGGCGGATTGTCTTCGGATTCAGTAAAAGAAAATGTTTTTCAAGTTTACATCAGCGTAATTGCGGGAGAAAAATGGTTCGTACGCAGGAACCGCAATACTGAATAGCATAAAATTTTCTCAATTGGCTCATTTGAAGCGCTGCGAGGGAAATTATTCTTTGAAAATATAAAATTTTGTAACTTTTTCCTTGCATCTTTTAAAAAAATTTTTAAATTCACTTCCTTAAGTAACATTAATAAAATTTTGAACGTAGCAAAAGGTTAAACATATTCGAGAGGTGTTATGATGAGAAGTTTCAAAAGCGCTAAAGTGTTAAATGGTTTTCTGATTCTTGCATTTCTTTCTCTAATCACAGTTGCTGCAATTTTTAATTTCGGATGCACTCCTACGGCACAGCAGCAAGTGCAAATTTCACCGGAACGCCAGAAAGCCATTCAGGATTCGCTGAATCAAATCTACAACAGAAAGATGGCGCTCAACTGGAGTCTGGGATACGAGAACTACAAAAACAAAATGTACAGAAATGCTGTCCCCTACTTCTGGAAAGTAGTGGAACTGGATACGATCAACAAGTTCAAAAATTTGTACACTTACCTGTCTGATTCATATATTAAGTTGAATAAAGCGGATTCTGCTCAGCTTGCGTTGGAACTGGGTGTGCAAAAATTCCCGAACAATGCTCACCTTCGCCGCAGTCTGGGCTACATTTACGACAACCTGGGACGTACAGAAGAAGCAATTGAACAATATGAAAAAGCAGTTTCCATCGATGAGAAAAAAGCCGCTGATTGGAAACGTTTGGCGGTGCTTTACATAAAAAACGACCAGACCGATGACGCAATTCGCGCCTATGAAAAAGTCGTTCAGCTTGATCCCAACGATCATGAGGCGCAGCAGACTTTGAGCAAGCTTTACAAATCGACCGGCGATGCTGAGGCTGCTATCAATCGGATGGAAGAAGTGAAAAAATTAGACCCGCAAAACGTGGAAAATCTCTTCAATTTAGGCAGAGAATATTTTAATTCTGCTGAATACGAAAAAGCAGCCACAAATTTTGAAGCGTTGCTCAGCTTGAAACCGAATGATGCGCAGGCGATGAGTTATCTTGCCGCTTCACAGCAAAATATCGGCAATTACCAGCGGGCAATAAATATTTACAAAGAAGTCCTGAAACTTGAGCCGGATAATAAAAAGGCATATACGGACATTGCGACCTGTTACAAAGAGTTGAAGCAATTCTCCACAGCGCGCAGTTATGCTAACAAGGCGTTGAAGATTGACAGCAACTACGGATTGGCGTATATTGTTCGCGCGGAAATCTATGAAGCCGCTGTCGATGAATGCATGAGAAAAACCGGCAAGGACGTAGCTGACTTTGATGATAAACTCGTTTATGAATTAGCTTATAACGAATATAAAAAAGCGACGAAAGATTTGCAATTCAAAGATATTGCGCAAACAAGACTGAATTACATCAGAGACTTCATTCCCAAAAAAGAAGACCGTTTTTTCCATAAAGGTCAGACAAAACCGAAAAAGAAATGTTATAGCTGGATCCGATAATTTCCTAAAAGTTTAAAATTTGAAGCGAGCCTCAGAGTCAGATCGCTCTGAGGCTCTTTATTGCTTTAAAAATCGACTCTACAAATATTTTGCTCAATCTGATCAATCCCTCATTGAGCAATAGTTTTCCGGTATTATTTTTTATATTTTCTCAAACATAGGCGTAACACATGATAGTCGCAGTTGCATCTGATCACGCAGGATTTGAGCTCAAAAACAAGATTAAAGAGCATCTGGAAAAAATTGGCTTGACCGTAGAGGACTTCGGAACGTTCAAATCCGAATCTGTGGATTATCCGGATTATGGCGTACTTGCTGCGCGAGCGGTTTCCCAGCAACGAGTTGACGTAGCCATTGTTGTATGCGGTTCGGGTATCGGCATGTCCATCGTTGCCAATAAAGTCAAGGGAGTACGAGCAGCACTGTGTCTGACTCAGGAAATGGCAGAATTAAGCCGCAGACACAACGATGCTAACGTGCTCGCATTGCCGGGACGATTGATTGACCACGATGAAGCGCTGAAAATTGTAGATGTCTGGTTGAAGACTTCTTTTGACGGAGGCAGACATTTGCGGCGCATCAGCAAAATACATCAATTGACCGGTATGTAAAGCGCAATACAGTAGAATTGCTGTATTAGCAAAGGAACTTGGAATAATTTTTATTGAAGTGCGTTTTCATAAAAATAAATTTTTGAGGAAAAAAATGTCTCATTTAAAACAAATTGATCCTGAAATATTTGAAGCGATTCAAATGGAAGTTTCGCGCCAAAATGACAAGTTGGAGCTCATCGCTTCGGAAAATTTCGTTAGCTCTGCGGTAATGGAAGCAATGGGTCAGGTGATGACCAACAAATATGCGGAAGGCTATCCGGGAAAACGCTACTATGGCGGCTGCGTTTATGTTGATGTTGCGGAAGAATTGGCGCGCGAAAGAGCCAAACAGCTCTTTCAGGCGGAACATGCCAATGTCCAGCCTCATTCCGGTTCCCAGGCGAACATTGCAGCCTATTTCACTTTTGCCAAGCCCGGCGATACAGTGATGGGTATGAACCTGGACCACGGCGGTCATTTGACGCATGGC